>DAOUWX010000134.1 GCA_030666935.1 Atribacterota bacterium
AACATTTCCATTTTTTTCATCAACATTAACAACATATAGATAAACTTCTTCACCAATTTCTAAGGTGTGGGTTATGGTTCCTTCTTTTTCAGAAAAGAGTGATTTTTCGGTGTTGGGAAGATGTCCCTCCATTTTATATTGTATATCAACCAGATATCCATCTTCATCGACTTTCATTATCTGTCCTTTAATAATATCCCCTCTTTTTATTTTTTTAAATTTTTCTAGAGATTGATTAATCATTTCATTCATCTCTTCTCTAGAATCGTTTTCTTTTTTCTCTACTTCATTTTTTTTGTTTAACTCCATGTTCTTTACATCCTTCCTTTTCTCGTATATCGTCGTGCGTATATCGTATTTCGTATATCGCATCCAGTATCTCATCGGATAGCTCATCAGGGCGTATGCAATACGCCCATATTTTTTTTCTTCACTATATACTCGATACTGGATACTCGATACTATTAATTATTCTTTTCTCTGTTATTATTTTATCTACCGGGATATCATTTTTATCAACAAATATCTTTTTTACTATCTGCATTTCAAAAGCCAAAGCAATAATTTTGGCAGAAGAGCGTACTTTTCTTAAAAAATTATCGTAATATCCAAAACCCCTGCCAACTCTATTCCCCTTTAAATCAAAAGCAATTCCGGGCACTATTATTAAATCAATATTCTCTGAAGGGAATAATCTATGATATTCTTTCTTCGGCTCTAAAATTCCCTTTTTGCCTTTTTCTAATTCAATATCAAAATCAAATATTTTTGAAGGAGCTAAATTAATGCTTTCTGGTAAAATAATGGGAACAAAAATATTTTTACCCATTTCAATAGACATTTTAATCATTTCTTCGGTCTGTACTTCACTTCTAGTGGCAGCATAAAACAAAATATTTTGGGAATTTATATACTCTAAGGTATCAGCCAGTGTTAAAAATGCTTGGTGACTTTTATCTCTTATATCTTCATAAGTCAGGGAAAGTCTTTTTTTTAGTATTTTTTTCCGTATTTCTTCTTTGTTCATAACAGAATAGTCAGAGGTATACTCACCCCTGAAACCCCTGATTGATATAAAAAATGCAATATTATTTTGATATCAAAATGCCAAATAAAATTTAATGATTATATAATATATTTATTTACTATTTTTGTCAAAATTATATCTCGTATTTTGTATGTCGTATATCGTATTGCGTATTTAGTATCGCGTGAAGAAAACAAGTTTTCAGTTATCGGTATATAGCTAAAAGTTTAAAACAAAAAGCGAAAATATAATTTTTTTCGTAAATTATAAAACCCCGCTATGTCGTGTGCTTTAGGTTTTGATACCTGTCCCCAAACAGGTGGGTATCTACCTAAATGTTTTACGTTTCCGCGTCAACTAAATTAGTTAACGTTAGGTATTTGTCTTACTTCCGGTTGAAGGAGACCTACCTCAGGCGTACACATAACATTTAGAGCTCGATCCCTCTTATATAAGTGTTGGTTCAAAACTTAATTAGTCAGCACGAGCACAGCAGGGCAATTCATATATTTTCTTTATCCTTATAATATCACACCTTATTGTATCTTTCAATATTCGAACAGTACCTAAAACAGTATTGAGTATATAGTATCGAGTATCGATTTAAGAAAGAGTATATAGTATTTAATGTATAAGTAAGATAGCGTATAGTTAGAAAGCGAAAAACTGAAAGCGCAAAACTAAATTCGTATCTCGTATCTCGTGAATCGTATCTCGTAAAGATGGTTGGCCAGTTAGCCAGTTTACCGGTTACCCGGTTTAAGAATTAAAATTGTTTTAGTTAACTGTATCAATTATTAACTCTCATCATTTAACTGAGGACTTATATTTGAAATTAATAATTAGAATTAACTGGTTAACTGGCAAACGGGGTAACCGGGTAACTATATACACAATACGCGATATTCAATATGATATACGAAAATAGTTTTAAATTTTGAATTATGGTTTTTCATTTTTAGTTTTAATTTTTTAGTTAATAATACTATCTCGTGCTCACTGCGGCAAATCTAATTTTATATACAATTCCTTTAACTGCTTTAAATCTACTTCAGAGGGTGCATCAGTTAACAGACAGGTTGCTTTTTGGGTCTTGGGAAAGGCAATTACTTCTCTTATTGAGGAAGCTCCGGCTAAAAGCATAACCATCCTATCCAAACCAAAGGCAATCCCCCCATGTGGTGGTGCTCCATATTTTAAGGCCTGCAATAAAAATCCGAATTTTTGTTCAGCCTTTTTATCATCTATTCCTAATAATCTAAAAATATTTTTTTGAAGGTCATTATTATGTATTCTAATACTTCCTCCTCCAATTTCGTTCCCGTTAAGTACTAAATCATATGCTTTTGAACGTACTTTCAAAGGATTATTATCTAATAATTTAATATCTTCTTCCAGGGGTGCTGTAAAAGGATGATGAACTGCTTCATATCTTTTTTCCTCCGAATTATATTCTAACAAAGGAAAATTTGTAACCCAGAGAAAATTAAACTCTTTTTTCTCCTGATTAATAAGGTTTAAATCTCTCGCTAATTTTAATCTTAAATTTCCCAAAGCTTCATAAACTACTTCCTTTTGGTCAGCGACAATTAAAATAAGATCTCCCGGATTTGCATTAGTTTTAAGTTTAACTTTTTCTATCTCTTCAGGAGAAAGAAATTTGGCTATGGAAGATTGAAAATCTTTTCCTTCTTTAATTTTTATATAAGCTAGTCCTTTTGCACCAAATGAGCTAATAAATAATTGTAAGTCATCAAGTTTCTTTCGGGAAAACTCCTCATTGCTTTCAACTTTTATAGCACATATTTCCCCTTTATTTTTAATCACTTCTCCAAATACTTTAAAAGAACTTTTGTCAAATATTTCAGTTAAATTTGTTATCTCCATTCCAAATCTTAAGTCTGGTTTGTCTGCTCCATATTTGGAAATTGCTTCTTGATAATCCATTTTTTTAAAAGGTATTTTTATTTTGATATTAAACAATTTATTAAATAAATAGGCAAACATTTCCTCTACTAAATTGAATATATCATCTCTATCAACAAAAGACATTTCCATATCAAGTTGAGTGAATTCCGGTGCTCGGTCAGCTCTTAAATCTTCGTCACGAAAACACCTTACTATCTGGTAATATTTTTCAAATCCTGCAACCATTAATAATTGTTTAAATAATTGAGGAGATTGAGGCAGAGCATAAAATTTACCCGGATTCACTCTACTGGGGACTATATAATCTCTCGCTCCTTCCGGTGTACTCTTGGTTAAAAAAGGTGTTTCTATGTCTAAAAAACTCTTACCGTTTAAGTAATTTCTAATTTCCATACAAACCTGATGCCGTAAATGT
This sequence comes from Atribacterota bacterium, assembly GCA_030666935.1. Taxonomy (GTDB): domain Bacteria; phylum Atribacterota; class Phoenicimicrobiia; order Phoenicimicrobiales; family Phoenicimicrobiaceae; genus Sediminicultor. The sequence continues at coordinate 3,372 of DAOUWX010000134.1, forward strand.
AAATTTCGTTGCATCTTTGACTGTCTTAAATCAAGATATCTATATTTTAATCTCAAATTATCATTTATCTCTATCTTATCATCTATATTAAAAGGCAGGGTGTCGGAAATATTTAGTATTTTTATCTGGACTGCTTTGATTTCGATTTCTCCGGTAGTCATATTAAGATTTTTTGAACCTGCTAAACGAGAAACAACCTTTCCTTTAATTGCAATCACATACTCATTTTTGATTATATGGGCTTTTTTATGTGCTTCAGTAGAATCTTTCGGATCAAATACAATTTGTGTTATCCCTTCGCGGTCTCTTAAATCAATAAAGATCAAACCACCATGATCTCTTCTGCTCTGAGCCCAGCCCATTAAGATTACTTCTTTTCCTATATCATTTTTCTTAAGTTCTCCACAGGAATTAGTCTTCTTCCAAGAACCCATAGGTTTTATAAATTCTTTTGATTTTTTCATTTTTATCTATGCTCCTTTATAAAAAAGTATCCAGTATCCAGTATCGCGCCATATATCTCGCATTTCTTGTTTTGTCGTTGCGAGGGAGTAAAACGACCGAAGCAATCCCTATGAGATTGCCACGGCTTCGCCTCGCAATGACAGAGGGAAAATTACTCCTCAATGACATTTCTGTTCTTTCATTCTGAATTCTGCTTTCTTTCTTCTCTTTCCTAAACCAGCTAACCAAGTAACTAACTAACAAAATACTATATACTCGATATTGTTTTACTGTCTTGTATCTTTCTATTTCTTTTTCTTTCTTGACTCGATACTATATACTCGATACTCGATACTGTTTTTAGGGATAAATCTTATTTAACATCCTCGGGAAAGGAATGGTTTCGCGAATATGGCTTAAACCGCATATCCAGGCAACAGTTCTTTCTATCCCCAGACCAAATCCGGAATGAGGGACTGACCCATATTTCCTTAAATCTAAATACCATTCATACTTTTCTCTGGGTAATTTATGCTCTTTAATCCTTTTTTCCAATAATTCATAATCATCAATCCTTTGTCCACCCCCGATAATTTCTCCATATCCTTCCGAGGCTAACAAATCTGCACATAAAGCAACTTCTGGCTTTTGGGGGTCGGGTTTCATGTAGAAGGCTTTACATTTTATTGGATAACGAAGAACAAAGACCGGTTTTTCGTATCTTTGTGATAATATAGTTTCATCTTCTCCTCCAAAATCATCTCCCCATTCTATTTTAGAACTATTATTTTTTAAAATATCTATAGCTTCATCATAAGAAATTCTTGGAAAAGGTACTTTTATAACTTCTAATTTGGAAATATCTCTTTCTAGTAATTTCAATTCATTCTTTTTCTTTTCCAGCACTTGTTTTACGATATAAGCTATCATGTTTTCCTGTATCTCGTTGTTTTCTTCGAGTTCAACATAGGCGGCTTCAGGTTCAACCATCCAAAATTCCATTAGGTGTCTTCTGGTTTTAGATTTTTCCGCTCGAAAAGTTGGCCCAAAACAATATACTTTTCCAAAAGCCGCGGCAGTTGCCTCATTGTAAAGCTGTCCACTTTGTGCAAGATACGCTTTATCGTCAAAATATTCAGTCTCAAATAAGGTAGTAGTCCCTTCACAAGCTGCTGGAGTAAGTATCGGTGTATCCATCAAAATAAAACCGTTCATGTCTAAAAAGTCCCGAATAGATTTGATTATCTCTGCTCTTATTCTTAGGATAGCATTTTGCCGAGGTGACCTTAACCATAGATGACGATAATCCATTAGATATCCTACCCCATGTTCTTTTAAAGATATCGGATAATTATCTTCGGCCATACTAATAATCTCAATATTTTTTACTAAAACTTCATATCCCAAAGGAACTCTTTTTTCTTCTTTAACTACACCTGATATTTTAATCGATGATTCGTAATTAATATCGTCAGCTCTATCAAATATTTTTTCATCCATTTCATTTTTAATGAGAGTTGCCTGAACAAAACTTGTTCCATCTCTTACAATTAAGAATTTTATTTTCCCACTTGAACGTCTATTGTAAAGCCATCCTCTAATTTCTACTTCTTTTCCTTCATAATTTTTAATATCGCTTATTCTAATAATTTCCATCTATACTGCCTCCCTTATATATGATTAC
>DAOUWX010000126.1 GCA_030666935.1 Atribacterota bacterium
TAAAAAAAGGTGGGCATTGGGCTCTTCTACGTCACAATCTAAAAATTACACATTTTTTTCTTTGTCTTTAGCTAAAGCCAAAGCAAGATTAACGGCAATTGTTGTTTTGCCAGTCCCACCCTTTCCGCTCGCTACTGAAATTATCATTTAGCTTAATCCTTCCATTTTATTCTATTGTCTTGTCATTATAGCGCCGCACTTAGGGCATTTAATGCTGCTGCAAGGAACACCAACTTGATGAGTAACTATAGCGCCACAAGAAGGACAAACACAATTACCACCTATTCCTATTCCACCGCCTCCCCGGCGTCCCTGTCCGGCACCTCTTCCCCGGCCAGTTCCCGGTCCTGCTCCTGTTGGTCCAGTACCATCTCCCCTTGGCATTTTTTCTACCTCCTTTTTTGGTTAATTAGTTAACTGGTTATTTAATTATTTGGTTTGCTTGGCTTGTATATATTTTTATGTTTTGATATAAATCATATTTTATTTATTCTGATCAATACTAATCTAAATATTTATATTTTTACATTTCAAATTTTTTTATATTAGCTCTAACTATTAATGAATATGTTTTTCATTGGGATGATCACATTCTTCTTTTTCCAAACCATAACCTTTTCCTGCGCCAGGTTTACAAAGTGATTCCCCTTCTTTTAACTGTCCCTTTACAAATTTTTCTATTACCTCTTCAATCTTTCCGGTGACTCCTATTACCGGAGTAATCTTTTTTTCAGCAAATAACATTTGTGCTCTATTTCCCATACCTCCGCAGATTATATATTTTACTCCACGTTCTGCAAGAAAATTTGGCAAAAATGCAGGTTGGTGACCAGGATTATTTATCTCCTCTACTTTTAGAACCTTCCCTTCTTCAATTTCAGCGATAGTAAAGGAAGGACATCTTCCAAAATGAGCTGACACAAAACCTGCGTCGGTTGAAATCGCTATTTTCATATTTTTTTCTCCAATTCTTTTATTTTTATTTTTTCATTCCTGAATGGGCTGAAGCATTAGCCTGGGAAATTGCCTTAAGTTTACCTGATTTAAATTTATCAATAGCTTCTTGAACTGTACCGGTTGCTCCAGTTATTACTTTTATACCTGCTGCCTGCAAAGTCTGAAAGGCATTGGGACCGCAACTTCCGGTTAATACTGTCTCTACTCCTTTATCAGCCATTATTTGGCCTGATTGTATTCCTACTCCTCCCATTCCCTGGGCACCAGTATTTTCTATTGCTTCAAATTTATTGGTCTCGGTATCAAATAATATAAAATAATGACATCTGCCAAATCGAGGGTCAACCTTATCCTCTAATTTTGCCCCCATAGAAGTAATTGCTATTTTCATTTTTTTAATCCTCCTTTTTAGCAATTAACTTAATAAGTTAATTGCGTAATGTGTAGCGGGGCGGATTTATCCGCCCCGCTCTTTCTTTATTTCTTTTCGCCTTTTTCTAATTCTGTAATACGTTTATTGATAGAATCAAGTTGTTCTTTTAAAGCTTTTGCTTCTTCGGCTAACATCTCCATCTCTTGTTTGGGTTCTACCGGGGGTTGATAAAATCCACCTCCATAGGCAATAGGTGGAGGAGCTACAGGATAGGAATTAGCAGGCCAATATGCTCTACCATAACCTCTTCCCATTCCTCTTCCAAATCCTCTACCATAACCGAAACCCAAACCTGGTCTTCCTACATAGGGATTCATAAACCCCGCCACCGGGTAACCAGCACAATATCCGGCTGCTCTTCCGGTCATGGGTCCCAAACCTCTCGGTCCAGTTCCATCTCCTCTTGGCATATCTTTCATCTCCTTTCTATTTTTATTTTTTAAAATATTTTATAATGATAATCATTTTCAATTAAATATATTGAGAAATTTATCTATTCTTCTTTATCTGAACATTCATCACACAATCCATAAAATTGGATAGTATGATTTTTAATTTTAAAATTATATTTTTTAGAAAGTTCTTTTTCTGTTTTTTTTAGTAACTCTATTTCTTCATCTATAAAATCTGTATAATCGATTATCCGACCACATCTAGTACATATTAGATGATGATGGTGGGATGGTTCCTTAGTCCTACGAGCTAACTCATATCTTGCTCGCCCATCACCAAAATCAAATTTGAAGACCAAACCCATGTTAATTAATAACTCTAATGTTCGATAAACAGTAGTCAGGCCGATAGCCGGATAAATATTATGTACTTTTAAATATATATCTTCTGCACTTAGATGTTCTCTTGACTCATCCAAGACCTGTAAAATAATTTGCCGTGGAATAGTAATTCTATAACCACAACCTCTAAATTCACCGTGCCACCACTTTGCTGGTCCTCCACCCCATCTACCCGGCATAATAATAGTCCTTTCTTATTGATAATGATTACCATTAACATAATATACTAAATAAATTCTTTTGTCAAATGTGTTTTATAAAATAAAAACTAAAAGCGAAAAACTAAAAACCATAATTCAAAATTGAAAATTTTTTAAGAAGGGTTAGGTTTATACGACCAGAAACGGGTTCGACAAATCGAACCCCTACCTCGACAGACGGGACTGTCCTACGATTAGTGGACGATAATTCAAGTCTCTATGCGCTATACACTCTACGCTAAAGTACGAGATACGATTCACGAGATACGGTTTTCTTCACTATATACTCGATACTCAATACTATATACTGTTTTTAATATACAAATCGAGTAATGGTGGCTAAAATAATGGCTAAAATAGTAGTAAAAGCTATAGTAAATAAAGTCCGTTTACTCCCAATTTCTTTCCATAGAACCGCAATAGTCGCAGCGCAAGGAACATAAAAAATCACAAAGATGGTAAAAGTCATGATTTGAGTTGCGGACATTACTGCGATAACATTAGAGGTTCCTATAGCCTGAATTAACATTAACATAGAAAGTTCTTTACGAAGAATACCGAATATCAGAGTAGTACCCACCACTAAAGGGAGGCCAAGTAGAGAGGTTAGAGGAGAAAAAAAGTTATTTATAAGCATATCCGCCTTATAGTATTGCAATAAACTTAAAATTGTACTGCCTACAATAAGTAAAGGCCAGGCTACAAATATAAATTCTTTCATTCTGAGCCAGGTCTTGGCTAAAGCAACTTGCATAGAAGGAATGTGATAAGCTGGAATTTCCAAGATCATTCCCGGGGTTACCTCTGGCAGCAAGCGAGATAATATCTTTCCTGATATGATAATTACAATAATATTTAAAATATAAACTGCTAAAGCTGCTTGAGGACTAATATAAAAAGCCACTAATGCAAATATTATAGTCATTCGAGCAGCACAGGGAATCATGGTAGCCAGCACGGAGGCGATAAAACGGTCTCTCTCCGATTCCAAAATTCTGGTAGCCATTATAGCCGGAACAGTACAGCCATAGCCCAATATAAAAGGTATAATTGCTTTACCGTGCAAACCAATCTTGTGTAAAAAAGTGTCCAAGAGAAAAGCTATGCGAGGCAAATAACCTAAATCCTCTAAAATAGCCAAGCCAAATAAAAATGGGAACAAATAAGGCAAAACAATAGCTATCCCACCGGCTAGCCCCTGGATAATACCACTAATTATTGAAAATGATAGAGTACTTGGGTCAATACTCTTCTCCAGTAAAGGAATTAGCCTATAAAAATAATCCAGTAATGGTTCTTCTACCATTTTCCCGGCACCAAAGATTAAAGTAAAAAATAAATAAAAAATTAAACCCAAAAAAATATACCCCAAAAATGGATGCATTAAGATATTATCCAGATAATCTATTAGACTTGTATGAGGTCTAGTAAGTGAAACTACAGATTCATATATATTCATGGAGAGATGATGCCGTTCAGAGGAAATAACTACATCTGATTGTCTACCATGGGTCTCCTCAAGTATATTCTGAAAATGGGCGATCTCTTCAAAAAGGACATTGCTCTTTTTTTTATAATTTTCCATAAAATAACTATCATTTTCTAAATACTTAAGAGCTAAAAAACGTTCTGGTACATTAAATTCCTGTTCAATCTGTTTCTTCTTAATTTGTGCAGATAATTGTGTTATAACATCCTCTACGTCTTTACTAAAATTTATGGTCTTGCCTATTTTCTTTTTTTCTCCTACTTTATGAGCCATTGAAAATAGCTCTTTTATCCCTTTTCCTTTTATTGCAACTGCCGGCACTACTGGAACACCGAGAATTTTAGATAATTTTTCAATATCAATTTTAATGCCTTTACGCTCAGCTTCATCGATCATATTAAGACATATCACCATTGGCAATTTAAGTTCCAATAACTGAAGAGTAAGCTCTAAACTTCTACTCAGTAAAGATGCATCTATTACATTTATAACTATATCGACATTGCCTTTTAATAAATATTTTCTGGCCTCAAGTTCAGCCAGGTCAAATGAAGTCAAAGAATAAGTTCCTGGCAAATCTACTAATTCAGCAGTTCTGCCAAGAAGATTAAGCTTGGTTAGCTCATACTTTACAGTCTTCCCGGGGAAATTAGAGGTTACTGCTTTATATCCGGCAACATGATTAAAGATGGTGCTTTTACCTGAATTAGGTTGTCCCATAAGAGCAATTTTCATTATTCTGCCTCCACAACAACTCTTCGGGCTACTCCTCTACCTAAAGCAACTTGGTTCCCATGGACACTTATTAAAATAGGTCCTCGCATAATAGCACTCCTTTTCACAGTTATTATGTCTCCGGGATGTATACCTAAACAACCTAAGCGTTGTCTTATTCCCCATCCCCCGGAAATATCCACGACTTTTACCTTTTGGTTTTCCTTTGCTAAATCAAGAGTAATGGCCATATATTTTTATCCTTTCTCCCTTAGTTTTTTTATTTGAAATTTTATATTTTTATTATTTTTTTAGCCGGTCTCTTTTTCCAAATATTCTTGAAAATTTTCTTTCCATTTGGAGCTTTCTGGTAGTAAATTAATAAATTCTACAAATTCAAGCAAACAAGTAATAGTTTCGGGTGAAATATCATGCTCTAACTTGCAAGCATCAGTCTGAGCATTTTGTTCATCAACTCCGACAATCTTTAAAAACTCTACCAGTAAAGTATGGCGCTTTTTGATCTCCCGGGCTAATTTTTTACCTTTTGCTGTAAATACAATCCCACCGTATTTTTCATATAGTATATAACTATTTTCTGATAACTTTTTAATCATCTCAGATACGCTGGGACGGCTTACCTCCAATCTTTCTGCAATATCCTTTGCTTTAACATATCCTTTTTTGTTCTGTAAATTCCATATCACTTCCAGATAATCTTCCATGTTTCGGGTAGTCATTTATTTTCTACTCCCCTTCTTAACTATTTTTAACTTATAAGTCTCCCTATCATTATTAGGTATGCCTAACTCTATTAAATAATATCATTACCTTGTGACAATTGCAAGGTAAAATTTGTGAATATTTTTTTAACTAACCGATTCACCAATTAAAGATATAGGCTGCAAATTGTTAGTTACGAGTTTCAAGTTTGAAAAAAAGAAGCTGGGGTGTATTGCATACAACCTCAATGATCTATATAAAACCGTAGAACAGGCGTCTCGCCTGTCTATTAAGCATCATTTTTTTCTATAAAACAAAAAACAGGGGGTTAAAAACCCCCTGTTTTAATAAATCTATCTTAATTAAAATTTA
>DAOUWX010000181.1 GCA_030666935.1 Atribacterota bacterium
ATTTAATTGGTGAATTGGTCAATTGATTTTAACTGGCTAACCGGGTAACCGGATAACTGGCCAACTAATATGCTAACTATTCACTAACGACTAATTTAATCGGTCAATTGGCCAATCGGTAAATTGGAGAATTTAGAAAATGTATAGTCTTATTTTAGTATTTACAGTTATCATAATCAGCGGATTAATTGCCTTTGTCGGTGACTGGGTAGGCCTTAAAATAGGCAAAAGAAGAGTGACTATTTTTGGATTACGTCCCCATTCTACAGCTATATTTATCACTATAATTAGTGGTATTTTAATCGCCATTATTACAGTAACCATACTTGCTATCTCCTCTAATGATGTCAGAACTGCTTTATTCGGAATGGAAGAGTTAAAGGAAAAACTCTCCTACTTATCCCGGGAAGTAGAATTAAGAAATACCCAGTTATCCTCTACCAAAGAAGACCTAAAGGAAAAAACTACTCAATTACAGGAAATGGAAGAGAAATATCAGGAATTATCTGAAGATATAAAAAATAAAACAGGTCAATTAGAAGAATTATTGATAATTAGAGATGGGCTAATAGAAGAAAAAGATAGACTGGATAAAGAAGTGGAAGAATTAAACGCTGCCATTAAAGCTTTGTACTCTGGAATTGCCTGGGTTAGAGAAGGGGAAGTTATCTTTGGCTCGGAAGAACAGATTGCGATGACTATCATTCAAGGTCAAAGGCCGATTGAAGAAATAAAGGTAGAGTTATTTGGATTTCTTAAGGAAGCTTCCAATAAAGTATTAGCCATGGGAGCCAAAAAAGATGAGCGAACCAATCAGGTATTTATTATTGCCCAAGAAGAATTTGAAGATATAACCCAGAAGATATATGATAGTGATAAAGAGATGATAGTAAGACTTTTATCTTCTATAAACGTGGTTGAAGGAGAACCAATAGTAGCACATTTTAAGATCTTAGAGAATAAATTACTCTTTAAAATAGATGAAGAAATTATTTCCGAGGAAATTGAGAGTTCAGAAGTTTATAGTGAAGTGGAAAAAAAGCTTTTATCTCTTTTAAGAAAAGTGAATATTATTGCCGTGAAAGAGGGGATAATTCCTGATCCCAAAACGAGTTTTGTGGGGACTGTATCTGCCATTAATTTATATGCTACAATTAGGACTATAGTAGAATCGAACACAACAATGAAAATTACAGTAATCTCAATTTATGATACCTGGAGTACGGGACCCCTAAGAGTGAGGATGGAAGCCGAACCAATTTCTTCCCTGAACCCCTTAAATTAGTCGTTAGTCGTTAGTGAATAGTCGCTAGTAAGAAATACAGGTACAAGGTGTAAGTTTCAGGTTTGATAAAAAGAAGAATATTACTTTTTTCTATTTTTTCTTTCTCTTTCCTAACTCAATACTCGATACTCGATACCGTTTTATGAAATTTATTTGACATTACAATACATTAAGAATTATAATAAAAGCAATAAATATATAGCATCATGGTGAATTATTTATATAAAAAATACCGCGTAGAACAAGAATTTGTGATAATTTTGAATATTTTTTAAATTATTTTAAATTATTTTCAAAAAAAAGAAGGATTTTTAAATATCGATGTAGTATATATATTTGATATGGAAAAATGATATAAAAGTATATCATCTCAGATTGGTTAAAGTAGGAAGAAAGGAGGTGAAAAAAAACTTGGACCTGCTTTAATTTAAGTAAAGATGATATAAAAACCGGTTAGTAATCTAAAAAGAGAAGATATTAATGAGGAAACATTGGATACTCAATTAATAAATTCTCCTTAAAGGTTGGCTAACTGGAAATATAAAAAAACCAAGGAGAAAAAAATGAAAAAATTAGTATTAGTATTAGTATTAGTATTAGCTTTTACTCTTACAGCATTAGCTAATCCATTTGTAGACGTTCCTTTAAACCACTGGGCATATGATTCAGTCCAAAGCTTAGCCGCAAAGGGTGTTATCGTAGGTTTTCCTGATGGTACATTCGGTGGAGCAAAATCTCTAACCCGTTATGAATTTGCTGAAGCAACAGCCAAAGCATTGGCTTATGTTGAAGGCATGGACTTTGCTGCTGCTGATGATGTAGCAATATTAGAAAAATTAGCTATTGAATTTGCTGACGAATTAGCCAGCTTAGGAGTAACCGTTGCTGACTTAGAGGCTTCTTTAGGTGCAAACAGTGAAGCAATCGCTGCCTTAGAGACAACCGTAGCCAAACTGGATTCTTTCTTTGAACCGGTTGTAATTTCTGGTGACTTTACAGCAAGTTATGAAAAGGTTGTAGTTCCAATGGCAGTCGCAACTTTAGCGGATGAAACAAACATAAATGTTGTCGCTACCATTAATGATGCAACTACTGCTGGAATTTCTGTAGGAGTTGTAGACATCTTCGGCGGAGCACCTGTAGTAACCTGGGGTAGTTTCTTTATTGACTATCAAGGTGCAGATTTACAACTGAGAGCAGGCTTTGTTGAGCCAGCTACTATCGGATTAGGATTAATCTATGCCTATGGTATTACCGAAGGATTTGACGGATTCTTGGCTACCTGGGTTTGGGATGCAGAGACCGATCTCGGTGGCTGGACTCTATTTGGAGACGTAGAAGATTTTTATGTGGCAAACGTTGCCTTTGATCTAGGCGATGAAGACGAAGTAGCTGTTGGTGTTACCGGTTCCTATGATGTATTAGCTGGTGGTTTTGCTGGTGGTGCAGATGTTGCATTTGCCCTGGGTGATGATGATGAAACAGCTATAGCTGTTGAAGCCGGTGTATTCTACGGTGCTGCATTAACCTATGCAGGAGCATTAACTATCGGTACTTCATTAGATGACCTCACTTTAGATATAGATGCCCATTACGTAACTGCTGGATTCATTCCAACCAATACTGACTTTACTGCTGACACACTTGGCGTTGGCGTAACAGCTGGTTATCCATTGACCGACGAACTCGGTGTAACATTAGGCTGGGCCTATGAAATGGATTCAGCTATGGTAGCTCCTATAGCTCACGATGCAAGTGTTGATTTACTCTACACAGTAGATGCAGCTACAGAAGAAACTGCAGGATTAGGTGTTGCATATGATGTGTTATTGGCCACAGCTGTCATAGATGCTAGCTATGCGAACTATCCATTGGCTGATGATTATGTCTTAAGCGGAGCAGGCGAATATGATTACCCAGCAGGGACATATGCTGCAGTAGCTACTTTAGAGTATGATTTAGCTGAGGATATGGACCTTACAGTAGAAGGAAGAATTGATAGCGATGGTGCTGTCTTCTGGAGTGCTGGAGTTGAATTAGCTTATGCATTAGCTGAAGCTACTGATTTAACTGTAGGATTTGATATGAATACTTATGATGATATGGTTATCTTAGATGCTCTCGGTACTTTAACCGCAGAACTCGCAGTAAGCTTCTAATTGTAAAAGCTTAATGAAATTCTACAATAACCCCCGGATTTTTTCCGGGGGTTATTTTTTTTGGAAAATATTTGCGGAAACCAGAAAATAATATTATAATAAAATAGTCGTTAGTCGTTAGTATTTGGTATATAGCAAAGAGCAAGAAGACAAGGAATCAATTATAGAGGCTTGATTTATCAAGCCCGTCTATTTCCTTTGTTGTTCCTGCTTCTCTTTATGTCATTCCTGCGAAAGCAGGAATCTAGAGCATTTCTACCCGTATATATGAATTTAATTAACTGGTAGACCGGCTAACCATATACTAATAACTAAAAACCAGTTTTGTATTTTAATTGGCAAATTGGCAAATTGGTCAATTGGTTAATTAAAATAATCGATAGATTATTTTTAAAGGCAGGTGACCTAAAATGTTATTTAAGAAATCATTTTCTCTTCTTTTGGTAATTATTTTTATTTGCACTTCAGTATTAGCTCAATTTTCTTGGGCAGCAGAGGCCTCTCAGGCGACCTTATTGGAAGATTTATCGCAGATAGAAATGGCTATCTATGGAACTACCCAGGAAAAACCTTTGATTGAACGGGTGGAATATTTAGAAAAAGAATTAGTGGGTCGAACCCTCCCGGGAACAATCACCAGCAGAGCAAAACAGTTAAAAGAATTTATAATTTCAGGAACTTCGGAAGACCCTTCCGTAATCTTTAAAATCAATGCTTCACAGTGGATGTTAGAAGAAAAAATTACCTCGGATCCGTTAATTAGTAAAATAGAAAATTTGGAGAGTATATTATTTGGTAAAACATCAACTGATGTCCTGGCTATGAGGGCAGAGAGTATTTTTGATGTTTGTTTTAAGGAAGGTACGCCACAAGTGGAAGAAGTGCTAATTCCTGCCGGAACTCTGGTACCTGTTCGTTTTTTAAGCACCTTGAGTTCTAAAAATAATAAAACAGGCGAAACATTTAATTATCAAATAGCCGAAAATGTATTTTTAGATAATAAATTAATTATTCCCACTAATTCTGAAGGAGTAGGTGAAATAACTAAAGCTAAGAAGGCTAC
>DAOUWX010000294.1 GCA_030666935.1 Atribacterota bacterium
ACAAGTGGAAAGAAAGCCATAGAATTAGCAAAATTTTCTTCTAATGCCTCTTCGTTTTGATTAGTATTATTAGAAGGGGGAAACGAAATTACGGGGATAATAGTTAAAAAACGTATGGCTAAAGATAAATCTCTTAAAATTTTCATCGTTTTATCAGCCCTTTATCTTTAATGGTATTCCTGAGACCATCATAAAAACCTCATCAGCTTTATCGGCAATTATACTATTTGCTCTGCCCAGGATATCCCGATAAACTCTTCCCAGAGGATTATCCGGAACTAAACCCATTCCAACTTCATTAGATACAATTATTACCTGAGCAGGTACCTTGTAACAAACCTCGGCTAATTTCTTAATTTCTACTAAAATTTCTTCTTGCCATTTGAAGTCTTCCACTTTATCTTCTTTTCTTAATAAGAGATTAGAGGTTAATAAAGTCAAACAATCTATAAGGATAACTTCTTTTTCTAAACCTAAACGACTCACTAATTCTCTAACTTCTATCGGTTCTTCATAAGTCTCCCAGGTGTTTAATCTCTTTTCTCTGTGCTTTTTTATCCTAAAAGCCATTTCTTCATCCAGCGGTTGACCGGTAGCGATATAATCCACTTTTTTACTTGTTTTAGCGACTATCTTTTCAGCAAAACTACTCTTCCCGCTTCTTGCTCCCCCGGTGATAAAGATTAATTTCCTTCTACTCATATTATTTATTCTTCTTTCTATTTTATTTTTATTGTCTTTTCCTGTCCACCTTATCATCATTCGGATTCGATAAATCGAACCCCCACAACACATTACTTATTACGGACAGACACAAGGTCTGCCCGTACTTGTACCTTACGAGCTTATCTTTCTTCTTCTTTCTCTTTTTTCTTCACTATCCGCTATACGCTGTACGCTCCACGCTAGTTCAGCTGTACGCTATAGATTAATTTAATACTAACGACTAATTTATGAGCTTTTGTTATCTACTCCCGCCTCTTCAAAAGTAGCCATTTGGGTTAATATTTTAACCCCGGCCTCAACAAAGCTTATACCCAAAGCAGCACCGGTTCCTTCACCAAGCCGCATACTAAGATCAAACATCGGAACTTTCCCTATATATTTCAGGGCAATTTTATGCCCTTTTTCCACCGAATTATGACTCGCAAACATATAATCTCTCACTAAAGGAGCTAACTTAATCGCAATTAAGGCACTCGCACAAGAAATAAAACCATCAATTACAATAGGAACTCGATGGGAAGCAGCAGCTAAAATACAGCCTACCAACCCCCCAATTTCAAAACCACCAACTTTAGACAAAACATCAAGACCATCCTTTGGTTCAGGATGATTAACTTCTATCACTTGCTTAATCACTCTTATTTTATTTTTAAGTTGATCTTCGTCTATCCCGGTCCCTCGGCCGGTGATTTCTTCAACTTTAGATTTAGTCAAACATGCTACTATAGCACTACTCGAGGTAGTATTGGCAATCCCCATTTCCCCTAATCCTATTATATCGATTCCTTTTCTGTTTAATTCGTCTTCAAAGACTTCAATCCCGGCAATTATTGCTCTTTCTGCCTCATCTCTACTCATAGCCGGCCCCTTAGCCATATTATTCGTTCCGTAGGCTATTTTCTTTCTTATTATACTCTCTTCTAGGGGAAAATCTTTAGCCATACCCATATCCACCACTAAAATCTCTGCCCCAATGTGTTTAGCTAATACGTTAATACCTGCTCCCCCTCGAATAAAATTATACACCATTTGAAAAGTAACTTCCTGAGGATACGCACTTACACCTTCTTCAGCAACTCCGTGGTCTCCGGCCATCACCAATATTACTTTTCTTTTGATTGATGGGGAAAGAGTTCCGGATATTCCTACTATCCTCCTGGCAAAATCCTCTAATTTTCCCAAACTTCCCTGAGGTTTGGTAAGCTTATCCAATTTTTCTTGGGCTTCTTCCATTAATTTAAAATTGATAGGCTTAATATTTTGAATGATTTTTTCTATTTTTTCATTCATCTTTCTTTTTCTCCGTATTAATTTTTAATCCACTTTCCCACCAGTCTTCAAGATGAGAAGTATCATTTAATAGAGAAACAACTCCCTCATAATCATAATAATTTATAATATTTAAAGCAGCTGAATACTGTTCTATCCTCCACATATGTTTCAATTTTAAATTTAGTACATTGCATAATATAATTCGTATAGTCCCACCGTGACAGACGATACCAATAGTTTTATCTTTGTCTGCACTCTGATGTTTTTCTAATACCTTGTTTAGTTCATTCATCACCCGGTTATTTGAATCTACTAAACTTTCTCCTTGAGGAATGGCAATTTTTTCATTGGTATTTTCCAACCATAAATTAAATTTATCCCCATATCCATATTTTGATTTAACTTCTTCAAAAGTACGACCTTCCCATTCTCCAAAATTTCTTTCCCTAAAATTGGGATAAGTTTTAATACTTATTCCTTTATCTGGAAATATAATCTCAGCAGTATGACGAGCCCTCTTTAAATCACTACAATAAACTGCGTCTACTTGCACCCCTTCTAAACGTCGTCCTAATCTCTTCGCTTGCCATATTCCTTTTTCTGTTAAATCTACATCCTGAAAACCAGAAAATTTCCTTTGGGCATTGCCATCACTCTCTCCGTGTCGAATTAAAATTAACTTTATTGTCATATAA
This sequence comes from Atribacterota bacterium, assembly GCA_030666935.1. Classification (GTDB taxonomy): domain Bacteria; phylum Atribacterota; class Phoenicimicrobiia; order Phoenicimicrobiales; family Phoenicimicrobiaceae; genus Sediminicultor. The sequence continues at coordinate 2,694 of DAOUWX010000294.1, forward strand.
CTATAGTTCTCCTTCTAAGTAATTATAAAGAAATCTAAAAATAAAAAATATCACCCTCTTTCTCCACGAAGAGGTGATTTCATATTTATAAACAGACAGGTCTCCTGGCTCAGGGGTCAACCTAATCACTGTTCCTTCCCATCTATCACC
>DAOUWX010000239.1 GCA_030666935.1 Atribacterota bacterium
AAATTAAAAATAAAACCTGCTGGAGTCTTTTACCAAAAAACTGCCCACCTTTAAAAGATAGAGCAGAAAGAAAGTACAACCATAAAAAATCACATGACCAATGGGCAATTATAAAAATAGTAAAACCGAGCAATCCAAAAGAATAAGAGCGAAAAATAAGAATAGAACCGATGGTTGCCATCCAGACCAGAAAATAAGGATTAGCCAGAGTGAGTATAATTCCTGCCCTCAGAGGAGAGCTTGGACCATTGCTCGAATCAATTTTTGTTTGTTTAATACCCTTAAGTAATCCAAGACCCATCTTCAGGAGAAATAAACCTCCGAGTAATCCTATTATCGCTTTAATATAAGTAATTTTTAATATATCACCAAAACCATAAAGTATTAATACCATTAAAGGGATTTCTACAATACCATGTCCCAGGGCAATAATTGCTCCCGCATGAGGAGATTTAGTCCCCTTGCTTACTGTTACAGCAGTAATAGGTCCGGGAGCTATTACTCCGGATAAAGATATTAAGACTGCTTCTAATAAAAAAGCTGATAACAACAATTTTTGCTCCTTAGCTGGAAAGAATTTTTTAAAAAAATTATGATTTTCCTATTATACTCGAAATTAGTACATCTAATCGAACAATTCAATTAATCTTCTAAAGAATCAAACCATTTTCCATTTTTTATAAAAGGCTTTATTTTATCCCGAACTTTTCGAAATACTTTGGCAATTTCTTCTTCACTCCCTTGAGCTTTAGCGGGGTCCTCTATTTCCCAATGGATCCTTGTCACTTTACCTGGAAAAATAGGGCACCGCTCAGCAGCATCTCCACATAAAGTAACTACTAAATCTATTTTATCAATAGGAATCTCTGAAATATTTTTTGACCTTTGTTGGGAGATATCAATCCCAACTTCCTGCATAACTTTTACCGCTATATGATGTATACTTTTTGGCTGCAGCCCCGCACTAAAGATTTTTATATCTTTGGGAAGCATCTTTCTGGCAAACCCTTCCGCCATCTGGCTGCGGCAGGAATTTCCGGTACATAAAAATAGAATTCCTTTTTGTAAAATAACCATTTCCTAACCTCTTTCCATCAAATAATCTTTATTTTTGTAAAAAATATTATTTTGATAGTAGATCTCTAATCTGTTTTTCCGGATATCGGGTCATAATTATGAGTCCTAAGAGGGCAACTACGCTTCCTAATACCGGAGCTAATCTTACTCCCAGGGGATTACTGATATCTTTCCCGAAGATAGAATATAAAAGAGCAAGGCTTGCGGTCGAAAGTCCTAAATTGAGTTTCATAAAGAAACCCTGAACCCCAAAATACATAGCTTCTCTTCTCTCTCCGGTTTTTTTATAATCAATATCACAAAGTTCAGAAAGTATTACATTAGGAACAATTATTAGAACTGCTGCAGGAAAGCCCATAAGTCCTACAAAAATAAGTCCCCATATCTTAGGATTGACCGGAGTGAGACCGGTGAGGGATAGGAAAATAGAAAATATTGAAAATAAACCAAGACTTATAATCATAATCGTTTTTTTCCCTCGAATCCTGGTTAAAAATCCCACAAGCGGAAAACAGATAGCCGCAACAACAAAGAGGATAGTAAACATACTGCTGGCAAAAGCCTCATCAGCATCCATTAGAGTAATTACAATCGGTATGGCAGATGAGCGGACAATATTAAAAAGAAACCATAGAGATATATTGGCAAAAAGATAGATAATAAAAGCCTTATTCTTCACTGTTTTTTTAAAGGAATCAATCAGGGGAACCTGGCTGGGCCTAGCACTGGAGAATTTTTTCTCATCTACCGCAAATACAGCCGTATATAATAATAGTGCTCCGAGAATAGCCAGACAAATAACCATTTTCCGGTAAGACCCTACATAATCAGTATTCTGCATAAATAAAGTCAAAAGAAGAGGTCCGCCAATCATCACTATTGCTGAACCAATTAGAGAGAAGTATCCTTGAGCTGTGGTTATACCAATTCGAGCTTTTTCATTATGACCGAGTTCGGGAATTAAGGCAAGATAGGGAACAACATATACAGTAAAGAAAAAAAAGTAGAAACCAAAAACAATAGCCAGATAGATTCCGTTAATAAAGGAAGTATGAGGTGTGGGCGGGAAAAATATAAGAACTGTAGATATAGCCAGGGGAAGTCCGCCTATAATAAGGAAAAATCTCCTTCTTCCAAATCTTGAGGTAGAACGGTCAGTCCAGGAAGCCACCAGGGGATCTGCAACAGCATCTATTATCCTTCCAAAGAGCATCACTGCTCCTAACACAGTAATAATTCCCAAAAATCTCTCATTCGAAATAAAAGGAATCATACCTTCTGCTATCTTCTCTTTAGGGGGTAGTAGAAAGGCTATAGCGAAAGTTAACCAGATCGAATCTAACAACACCCATCCTGCTGTGGACAGGTTATAGAGAAAAAATCTTTTACCTTTAAATTTTTCCATCTCTTTCTCCTTTCCCGGAAATTTTATTATTAATTTACATTATAGGTTTTTTCAATAAAATTTTTTTCAAATTCAGTATTTTTATCTTCCTGATACTCCGCTTTTTCTCTTGCTTCATACAATTTCTTTATATTTATATCGGCTGTTACCAGGTGATTTCCCTCGTGAGAAGGAGATAAAGATAAAATTCCATCTTTCCCTTCGGTCATTAACAGGGGAGCAAATATTCCAGCCTTTCCGCTAAAATACATCCCGGCAATCCATCCATTCAAGGAGGATTTTAAACCGTAGAGATATGATTCTTGCACTCTAGGCCAGATTCCTCTGAGGGCTTTCCATAAATTATACTCTTCTAAATTAGCAATAGGTAAAATAATCATATCCGCTCCTATCTCTCTGGCAATACGGAAAGTCTCAAAGTAAGTAGCATCCATACAAATAGGACATACCACCTTGCCAAAAGGCAAAGAATAAACCTCCATTTTACTTACTCTTTTTATTCCTATTTTGACCTCGAAATCAGTAAGGTGCATTTTCTTTTGCGTTCCTACTAAACTTCCCTCAGGGTCAAAGAGAGAACCGGCATTATATTTTTTTTCTTTCTCCTTTAAAATATAACTTCCGGTATAAATATATATTCCATATTCCTTTGCTAACAGAGAAAAAATTTTTTTAATCCCCGCCTCTATTGGTTTGGCAACTCCTTTGAAAACAGTGGTCAGAAAATGATTGTCCCCTTTTAAATCTGATTCTCCCTCTCTTTCTTTCTCTCTGTCTTTAGCCCTGCCTTTGCCCTTTATTGCTCTCTTATTTAGAATTTTATTTAAGAAGCAAAACCCGGGGATTAAACCGAATAAATCAAAAAAGTTATACTCGGGGAAGATAATCAGGTGGCTATCTTCTTTTACAGCTTGGTCTACAAAACCACA
>DAOUWX010000071.1 GCA_030666935.1 Atribacterota bacterium
CCTTCGGGATTTACTTCAAGAAACTTCGGATCATCCGCACGCGTTATCAAAAATGTCGTTCGTACACTCCGTCCCGCGGACGCGGGATTCCGTTACCTCTCTCCATTTTTGATAACGCCACGGATAGGCTGGTCCTATTACTGCTACTTACGACACATCTGATAACAACGGATAAGCGGCTCACCACATTATTGCGAAAAGTAGGCTCGGCCCAAACCCTGTCTCAGGTCTTTAGGAAGTTCAAAAGCTTCGCTTTCGCCCTTCTTTCAGCCCTTCGTCAGGGCTTCGCCTATCCGCGGCGTTGTACGAAATTGTGTTAATTTTTAATCAATATATGAAAGATATTTTTTTAGTTTTCGGTTATGGAATACCGAAGAATATAATAAAAGACGAAAATTATAATTTTTATTTAAAAATGGTTTTTAACCGTATTTACGATATTCTTATAAAGAATAAAAACATAAAACCTTTAATACTTTGCAGTGGTGGTAAAACAGATATGTTTAAGCCCTATAAAAGAACCGAAGGAGAAGAGATGGTTAAATTATTTAAACATATTACCAAAAAACCATTTTTAAAAGAGATAACTCGAAATTGGCTTTTTATTCCAGAGAAAAAATCACTTTCTACTCTGGAAAACTTTTTAAATTGCTTGCAATTGATTAAAAATCGAAACATCAAAAAAGCCAATTTCTACATTTTCTGTGAACAAACGCGTGAGAAGCGTATCAAAGTTCTTGCTAAAAAGATACTTAATAAAAATTATAATTTTCTGGTTATGCCGATAGACTTTGATGTTTCAGCAAACAGATATCTGTCACCTGAATTTATTACCAAAAAAGAAAAATATGAACTTGAACACTCTTTATGGGCATTAAAGGGTCCCGAAAACTTAAAAAAACATCATAAAGTTTTTGCAGAAAAAATCGACTACTTACGAAAAGCCGGATCAAAAATGCATGTCGAGGCTGTAAAAAAATGGTGGGAGCAAAAATTTAAGGAATTAAAAAATTAGCACAACTCAAGCCGCGCTACGCTCTCGGCCTGCTTTTTATTAAATTATTTATAATGTAGGCAGACCTCGGGTCGTACAACATCGAGTATACGGAAAATCGCTCGGCTCGTGATCGTATACTGCGGCCGTTATTTGTGGTATTATTAAGATAATGAATTAGGGGGTTTATGTTTTAAAAACCAACTAAATAAGATAATATTCTGGTTAATTAAAAAAAGTTAACATTTTTAGAAACTAGCAAAATATTTATAAAAGATGTTTTTGTTTATTTATATAAAAAAATATGTATAAAAAAATTATTTTTTTCATAGCAACTATAGGATTAGTAACAGGCTTAATATCTCCAATTATACAACCAGTTTATGCTTCTTCTTCTGTCACAATAGTTGAGGGGGGGCTTAGTTTGGATACACTAATAAATGATATAGAATATGAGGCAAAGAGCGTATGTGATAGTCAAGGTGGTTATTTAAAGATAAGTGTTCCATCGAATAAGTTTCGTTTTGAAATCGATGAATATAGTGGCCAAGTGGCTGGTTTAGGTAAGTTAGTAATTTCTTTTGATCAAAAATGTCCTGGGGAGGCGGCAGCTAAGTTGATAAAAAAGACTGGAAATATTTCTGCTAGTATTGTTTTTTCGGGAATCAAAAGAGGTGATAGTATAAAAGGTACCTATGATTTAAATTTGAGCATACCGGCTTTGGTTACTTTTAATACAAGTCTACGCGGTCAACCATGGGAAGCTCAAATATCTCGCAATGAGCTATTTGGTTCGTTTAGGGTAAGTATAGATAAATTTAATTTTGTTTCTAATTTTTATTTTAACTTACCGTTAAAACAGGGTCAAAGTAAATTCATCTCTGGTACTTCAGTTGATCAAGCTAAATTTAAACTAGATTTATCTACTGCTTTATCCAGTGTAGGATCGAGTGATTTTTATGTACGTGAAAAAGGAGTAGCTAAACTAGATCAAATTCGGTCTGGTTTACCCTTTGATGCAAAACCGTTTAAAGACATAGATCCTCTGCCAGAAGTAAACGCCCTTCTAGATTTATTTGAGGGATATATTGGTTGTGTTCAAAAAAATGTAGACGCAAGCACTATAGGAAACAAGCAATGGGAAAAATGTCTATATACTGCTGGAGATATCTTGAATAGAACAGAACTTTATGTAAAAGAGGTTAAACCAATTTCGGCTTCAGCACAGTTTTATATTATTTTAGCGCAGTCGTGGGATAAAATGAGGTATTACTCACAGTTTGCTCCTGCGAAAGTAAAATTTGATAAGGTAGAAAATTGTAATCGTTCTAAACAAATGGCTTACAAAGCTGGTCGTCTTGATTATACCAATAAAGCTGTAGGAGATATGCTGAATAAGCTTAATGACAAGATGGGGTGTGAAGGCATGCCTTTGTTTGGTATAAACAGTGAACAAATAGCTAAAGATCGTCAAAAGGCTATTGATGAGGCTATGAAAAAGATTTTGGAGATTCAGGCCGATGAGGCAGCAAAAAAACAACAGGAATTTAATGATAAATTGGAAAAGGCTATTGAAGAAATAGAGGAAATCAGCGAAGAGAAAGCTGAAGAAAATACTGAAGAAGCAGTAGAAGAAAACAGTAAGATATTCGATGATAATTTTTTAACATTTTTGGATTTTATATCAAAAAAATCAAATAATTTGCCAGCAAAGGAAAAAGAAAAAATCCAAGAAAATATTGAAGATTCTAAAAAATTAAGAGAAGAATTAAAGAACACTAAAGATGAACAAAAGAGAAAAGAAGCAGAGAGAAAATTAAAAGAAAATATGAGAGCAATGGAAGAGGCAAATAAAGAGTTGGCTGAAAAAGCAAAAGCTGATGCTGACGCTATTAATATGGCAAAATCCGTTCAGAATGATTTGAGTAATCTAAAGACCATGGCAGATTTAATGGAATGGATGAATAAACAAAAATATTTTAAGAATTTTGATGAATTTATTGCTTGGTCTAAAACAGGGAGAGGTCTGGAAGATGTGTTTGGCGGAGAATATGGTAAGTTTGATGCTTTTTCGGATGCAGCTGGTATGTTAGCAAGCTATCTTGAAAATAGAGAAAAATATTCACATGAAGATGCGGCTCTGAAAAGTTTTATGGATGGAACAGGAATGATGCTCTTAAATAAGTTGCCAATTATCCAAGCAGCTGAGTTGGTGGCTAAAGGGCCTGCTACACTCGGTAATTCATTATTAGATATGGCCGGAGTTAATCAGGATAGCGAATTGCGTTTGGCTCTTAAAGTTTGGGCGGATACTTTTTCTGTATCAAATGCCTTGAACGAAGTAACAGCTCAAGCCACCAGTGGTAATTGGACTGATTGGAGCAGGGCTATGGGGCATGGTTGGACTAAGGTTGGTGAAGCTGAGGGGGTTGTCGCTACAACTGGCGCTGTTGTAAATGCTGTTACTTCCAATGTAGCTGGAACAGTTGTGGGCGCAGCCAAGGGCATCAGAGATGTATTTTTTTATACTGGCACTGGTTTCGGAGCTGCTAGTGGTTGGCTTGTCGGCAGGTTTACTGATTGGTAATAATAATTTAATTTAAATAAATAAAATTAATTTTACAATATGTTTACAATGATAGTTGCAATGCAGTTAACTACCTCAATATTTTTTGCTATCATTTGGGGAATTATAGCGTTGTTAATTAGATTAAGAGCTAAGAAAAAACAAGGACAACCAGCTGGAATTTGGTCTAGGTTTGTTTGTTTGGGTTTTGATCTTGCTGTCATATATATATTATTTAGTGTATTGGCTTATCGTGGGAGTTTAGATAATGCTACCAGCTTAACATCGTTGATATTTTTTGGATATTTCTTTTTCTTTTGGCTATTTTTTTCCAGCACTCCCGGTAAAATGATAGCGGGCATGAAGATTGTACAGAAAGATGGACGTAAATCTTTACGTGTTGGACAGGTCGCATTAAGATTATTAGGTTATGTTTTATTGATTATTGGTTGGTTATTTGCTTTAAGGAAGCCAAAAAGGGCTTTACATGATCGTTTTGCTGGAACTAAAGTGGTTTATAATAATGAAAAAATTAATGAACGAGATAAAAAGGATAAAATACTATTACTGGTTTCTTTAGGTATCTTCGTTGTATTGTTTGTTAGCTATTTTATGCATGGACTAGGAGAAGTAACCAATAAATACAAGGAAACTAAAAATCTTAAATTAGTTGATATTAACAGAGATGGTGTTTCTGATATACTTATGTTTGACTTAGATGAAAATGGTAAATATGAAATGGTTAAGTATGATGTTGATTATGATGGAATTGTGGACAGGGTACTGTATGATCTAAATAATGATGAACGAACAGACGCAGTGGACTTGAATAACGATGGTCGGATTGACGGTTATGATTTTAATAGTGATTCTAAAATAGACGAAAAAGTATTCAAAGGCTATAAATATATATATTTATGGAAGATTTGGTCTGCCTTGCTTGGTTTAAGTCTATTAACTGTGTTAGCTATAGCTGGAATTTTAGAAAGAAAAAATAATAAAACGGTTATTAATAAAGTAATTAAATAGTCATATGTTTAAATTTACTAACTTTGCAATTTTAATAGTAGCGTTTGGGGTTTTATTTATGGTTGGTTGTGGTAACAAATTAACAACCAATATTGATAAAAGTGATAAAAATGGAATTTCCACAAATACTGCCAACACATCTACTAAAGATAATGTAAATAAAGACCAGAATATAAAAACTACTATAGCTAAGCAAGCACCCGCTACCATTAAGCCAGTGACACAGAAAGCATATACTGCTTATGGAAATTTTGATGATGCTTGGGTTAGGACTTCGTTGGGTTCTGTACTGACTGAAGGAGATGATATTAAAAATTTAACTCAAAGTTTAGTTTTTAATATATCTGCAGATAATAATGTAACAGGGAATGGCAGTTTAGTTGTGGATTCCCTTAATGGGAAAACAGCTTCTATGACGTTTGTGTTTTCTGGTAAGGTTCAAGACGATAAATTTGGTAGTCATCTAGAAATTATATCCAAAGATTATATAACGGATACAAAAAAGGTTACTTTTGAAGAAACTATCTATGGAGGATGGTATGCAGAAAAAATAGGTGATAAGATTGATGGCTATCTGTATAATACTGAAACCAAAAATAAAATATTCCCTTTTGTTCTCACCATTAAGTAGATATATATTTATAATATTAATTTTTAATTATCATATGAAATTAAAACAAATACTTTTATTAACCGCTTGTTTTTTGTTTATATTTATAATTTCAGGCTGTGGGCAAAAAAATGGAATTAACAATACAAAAAATAATCAAAGTAGCCAGACGTCAACTAAAAAAACTCAAGAAGCAATACCAGATACCGAAGTAATAACCCAATCAGCTCAGACAGTAAATCAAGAAAATCAAATTCCAAAGTCCAAAACGTTTGCTGAACTTAAAGAAGAAATACAGCCAAGTAAGTATTTAACTTTTTCCAGTAGTATTTACGGGTATAGCTTTATTTATCCTGACAACTGGACTAAAATTCCAGCCACTAAACAAATACCAATCAATATAGTAGCTCCGACAGGTGGGGCAAATATGAATTTTGCCTGTGCTGATTATACTAAAATAGATGGTTATGAAAAAATGGCTGCAGAAGTGAATGATATAGCAATTCTAGTAGTAAAAATGGATCCTCAATTAGAAAGTTCAATGAAAGGTTATCAAAGAATTTCCCGAACGATAATAACACAAAATGGCGTTAAAGTCGCTAAAACATACTTTAAAACTTTGGTAGGCAATGATGTGCCAGCGAAAGTAATGCAAACTTCTATGGTAAAAGATGGTATTGAATGTACAATTACATATTTGGCAGAAGAGAAAGTTTATGATTTATATCAGGATATAGCAGAAAGATCGTCGGCTAGTTTAACTGCCAAATAATAATTGATAACATTATGAAAAATGAAATCAATCTACCAAGAAGATAGGTTACTTTTCTGATCAAGTTTAAAGAAATACCTTTAATACAAATTCACTAAAACAGAGTTTTTTAAATTAGTCTCTTCCTTTTTTTGCGGGACAAGCTATTTTGTCCCGTTTTTTCCTAAAATTATTTTAAAATTCAAAAAGTATAATAATAGCTAAAAATCAATTTAATTTATAAATTTTATTTTTAACAAAATAAGTATGGAAATAAAAATGAAAAAATTCAAAATATGTCAAAGTTGTGGAATGCCTTTTAGCAAAGATCCAAAAGGAAGTGGAATAAATGCAGATGGTACAAAAAGCAATATGTATTGTAGTTATTGTTTTGAAAACGGGAAGTTTACCAAGCCAGATATAACAGCAGATGAAATGAGAACTTTAGTACGAAAAAGTTTAAAAGAAAATGGATTCCCGGGATTTATAACAGGGGTATTCACCATGGGAATACCCAAGCTTGAGCGTTGGAAGAAATAATATGAGCATAAATAAAAAGGCGATACTAAATAATATTTGTTATACAGAACTTGTTTACGGACGTATAAATAAAAAACTTAATATCAATTTTTCAAAAAAACAAATTGAAGAATTTATATTTAAAATCATAAAAGAAACTGAAGAAAAGTATTTTTCAAAAATTGGAAAAAATTTTTATGTTACAAATACAAAAAATAACATTAAAATCACGATAAATTCAAATAATTTTAGAGTCATAACTGTTGATAGGATTAAGAGATGAAAATTATGAACGATATAAATAATAACTCTCAAAGAAAATATGCGCTTATTGCTGGTTTTAGTTTATTGGCAATGACCATTGCAGCAATTTTTGCAAACTTTTATGTTTTTGAGAGTCTTGTTGTGCAAGAAGATGCAATAACGACTGTAAATAATATTTCTACTGAAAGTGGAAAGTTCTTGCTTGGAATTTTTGCATTTGCATTTGTTATTATTTTAGATTTTGTAGTTGCTTGGGCCTTGTATATTTTCTTTAAGCCAGTTCATCAAAAACTTTCTTTAATTACGGCTGGATTAAGAATAATTTACGGAGTAATTTTTGCTTTTGCGCTCCTGAGTCTCGTGAATGTTTTACAAATATTGAATAGTGCCAACTCAGTAATGGATACTGAATTATCTACTCAAGTGATGTCATTTATCAATGCTTTTAGTGGTACTTGGAACATTGGGTTTATATTTTTTGGTCTTCATCTTGTTCTGCTTGGTTACTTAGTTTTCAAGTCTGGATACATTCACAAACTCTTTGGTGTCTTGTTGATAATTGCCGGATTAGGTTATCTTATGGATCTTTTGGGTAAATTTATTCTACCAAACTACAATATAGAAATTGCAATGTTTACATTTATCGGAGAATTATTATTTATGCTCTGGCTTTTGTTTAAGGGAGGGAAAGCGCGATAAGTAAAATAATTGGATTCAATTATAAAATAAGAAATTTTGAAAAATAAAATTCACTCCTAACCCCTCTTTCATTTCTAAAACAAGAGGCGGATAAAAAGCATTTTCTCCACTCATCTCCGAAAACCGAATTATTTTAAAAGAGAAAACTTATATAATAACTGTAACTTTTAATTAACAGAAACAAATTATGAAAAACACCAAACTAAAATCACCAACAATTTACATTCATGCAGTTGTAGCTATGTTAATAATCCAGCTGGTTCATAAAATTGTTCGTGAAATACCTGGAGCTATTGAAATAGGAGGAATAGGTGCCTATGCTAATCCTGTTTTTGCCGGTTTATTATTAATAGCCATAATATTGCTCTTGTTTAGAAATAAAATCGGACTCTATTTAGGAATGCTTGATGCGGTGTTTATGCTATTTCAGCCTATTTTAATACATATTATTATGGCACACCCAGATCAAAATGGAATTTGGTGGTATCCTATATTTCCATGGATTCAAGCAATACTAATAATCTATTTTTCATATATTGTTTTACTCAAAGAAAAAACAAATTAATAAAAAAGAAGAAAGCCTATCATAATGAGCAAGAAAGAAAAATATTTTTTGAACTCACTCCGCTATCACTTCGTTCGGTGGGATATGGGGTTACGGGTCTTGCAGACCTTCCACCCAAATTGCTCTTCGGACAACTTCCCATATCAACAGAATGTTGTGTGAAATACCAGTTTGCTGAATATGATGAAAATGAAACATAATTTTATTTAAGAAGGATACATTATGATAGTCAAAATATCTACAAAAATGAATTGCACTGATGTTCAATTGTGGAAAGAAATAATCAAGCCGCAATCTCTTCAATATGTTGCATTTCCTTTACTTTATTTTATCCCAATCAACAAAGACG
>DAOUWX010000427.1 GCA_030666935.1 Atribacterota bacterium
CTCTTTCTTAACTCGATACTCGATGCTATATACTCGATACTTTCTTTTTTACTGTTTGTTTTTTTAGTAAAAAAATGGTATAATTTTAAAAAGTAAAAAGATAGGAAGTGAGTAGTGGGTTTAAAAAATCCCAAAAAATGTTTAAAATTGGTGATAAAGTATCTCATCCTTCCTTTGGGGTCGGAGACGTTGAAAATATAGAAGAAAAGAAAGTATTGGGACAAAAAGAAAAATATTATATTTTAAAATTAATGGTAAATGAAATGACTTTAATGGTTCCGGTTAATAAAGCTGAAGAAATTGGTTTAAGATATATTATTGACAATGAAACTGTACCAGAAGTATTAAACGTATTGAGACATAAGGTAGATGATGAAATGGAAGGAAATTACAAGCAGAGGATAAGATCTCAAACAGAGATGGTCGATAGTGGAGATATCTTAAAAGTAGCCCAGGTAGTAAAAAATTACACTCATCGAGATACTGTAGAAAAACTATCTTCTACAGAACGTGGTTTATACGAGAGAGCTCGTAAGATTTTGGTGGGTGAAATTAGTGCTGCTTGTAATATTGAAAAAAATAAAGCAAAATTTATAATCAAAGAAGCAGTTAGAAAAGGGGAGAGAAAAGGGCAAACAAAAAGTCATTGAAAAAAATAGATTACTAAAAATTTAGAATGAATAAAAGATAAATAGAGCCCATGGTTTTCCATGGGCTCTATTTATAAAAAATATAACAAAAAGGAGAAATATTTATTATGGCCGAGATTATTAATGGAAGAAAAATAGCTAAAGAGATTAATGAATCTTTAAAGACAAAGGTAGAAGATTTTATCAATAAATATAAAATAACTCCTAAATTAGCAGTGGTCATTGCAGGAGGAGATCCGGCATCCTTATTTTACGTTAAAATGATTGCAAAATCCTGCGAAAGAGCTTCTATTGATTTTGAAAAATACAGTTTGCCCTCCGAAACCACCGAAGAAGAACTCTTGAAACTCATAGATAATTTGAATAAGAATAAAAAAGTAAGTGGCATTATAGTGCAAGTCCCCCTTCCTGAGCATATAAACCAGGAGCGGATCCAGGAAGCAGTAAATCCTTCCAAAGATGTAGATTGTTTTAACCCCATTAATATGGGAAGACTGGCTTTAGGTAAGCCGGAATTTTTGCCTTGTACCCCTTATGCAGTATATGAATTAATGAAGAGAGAAAATATTGTTGTAGAAGGGAAACACACTGTTATTGTGGGAAGGAGTAATATTGTAGGAAGACCAATGGCCCTTATACTTCTCCAAAAAAAGCAGTATGCCAATGCTACTCTTACTGTCTGTCATTCTCGAACCAATAATTTAAGCTGTTTTACTCGTCAGGCAGATATTCTGATTGCTGCAGTAGGAAAACCAGAGATAATTAAGCGGGATATGGTAAAAGAGGGAGTAGTAATTATTGATGTAGGTACTAATGAGGTAGAAGGAAAATTGGTGGGGGATGTAGCTTACGAAGAAGTTTTAGATAAATCATCTGTTATTACCCCGGTTCCGGGAGGAATAGGGCCGATAACTAATGTTATGCTGATGCAGAACACTTTGAAGGCGGCAGGAAAATTAGTCGTTAGTGAATAGTGAATAGTCGTTAGTA
>DAOUWX010000215.1 GCA_030666935.1 Atribacterota bacterium
AAGCATTTTGGAGCTTTAAGGGCAGTAGACGAGGTTAGCTTTGAAGTAAAAAGAGGTGAGATAATTAGGCTAATTGGTCCCAATGGTGCTGGAAAAACCACTCTTACTAATCTTGCTACCGGTGCTTTCCCCAAAACTGAGGGAAAAGTACTTTTTAAAGATTTAGATATAAGCGATTTAAAACCTTATCAAATAGCAAGAATGGGGATAACCCGTACCTATCAAGTAGTGAAACCTTTAATAGGAATGACTGTAGAAGAAAATGTATTGGTTGGTTCTCTTTACGGGAAAGATGATAGGAATACTGATATGAAAAATGCATCTAAAAGAGCCAAAGAAATAATAAAATTAGTGGGTTTGGAGAACAAGAAAGATTCTTTGGTAAGCGATATTACCTTGCCTGATCTAAAGAAAATGGAATTTGCCAGGGTTTTAGCCATGGAACCAGAAGTTGTATTTTTAGATGAGGTTATGGCCGGTTTAAATCCAACAGAAGTCGAAGAAGCAAGTGTTTTGGTAAAAAAAGTCAGGCAGGAAAAAGACTTAACCATAGTATATATTGAACATATTATGAAAGCAGTTATGGGAATTTCAGATAGAATTATAGTTTTACATCATGGTAGAAAGATAGTAGAAGGTACCCCTCAAGAAGTAGTAAATGATACGGCAGTTATTGAAGCTTATTTAGGGAAAAGATATGCCAAGGAGGTAAATAATGAAGGATAATCTGTTATTGAAAGTTTCCAATCTTGATGCAGGTTATGGTGCAATCCAGGTTCTATGGGATATAAACTTGGAAGTAAAGCAGAAAGAGGTTGTATGTGTAATTGGTGCAAATGGAGCAGGAAAGAGCACTCTATTGAAGAATATCGTAGGAATTATTCCTTCTTTTAAAGGAGAAATATTTTATTCAGATAATAATATAACCAAAATGGCTTCTCCGGAAAGAATAAAAATGGGACTCGGTTTTGCTCCCGAGGGAAGACATTTATTTTTTGGATTAACCGTAGAAGACAATCTTCTAATGGGTGCTTTTCAAAGAAAATATGATAAAAGTCTAAAAGAAGATTTGGATTTTGTATACACACTCTTTAAACCGCTAAAAGGGTATAGAAAAAAACTTGCCGGGAATTTATCAGGCGGCGAACAGCAGATGTGTGCTATTGGTCGAGCTTTAATGTCTCGGCCCAAATTACTTATTATTGATGAACTTTCCTTAGGATTGGCTCCGGTTGTGGTAGATGATTTAATTGATATATTAGCTAAATTAAGAAAAGAAAGAGGAATTAGCATATTATTAGTTGAACAAGATGTAAAAGTCGCTTTAGATATAGCAGATAGAGGATATGTGTTAGAAGCGGGAGCTGTTTCTATCCACGATACAACGGATAAATTAGCTAAAAATGAACATATAAAAACTGCTTATTTAGGAATAGCCTAACAATAGTAATTAAATTTAAGCTAAATATCTGAATAACTAATTCTCGCAATAATATTATAAAAGAAGGGAGGCGATAAATGAAAAAATAAAGAGGTAGGTAATAGTTAAATGTATGTAATTTTAAAATCAAAAAGGAGAAAAAAATGAAAAAAATATTAGTTTCAATAATATTGATTAGTGTTTTGTTGGTTGGGTTAGTGGGAACTGCTTTTGCTTCAGATGGTGTTATCAAGATTGGAGCTGCGGTTTCTCTGACCGGTAAAATGGCCTACGAAGGAAGACTGGTTAAGGATGGATATGAAGTATGGGCAGACTGGGTAAATAGTCATGGTGGTATTAATGCCGGAGGGAAAAACTATGAAGTAAAAATGGTATACTATGATGACGAGAGTACTCCTGTACGTGGCGCAAAACTTACCGAAAAATTGATTACTCAGAATAAAGTAGACTTTTTATTTGGTCCATTTTCCAGTTCTATCACCTTTGCAACTACAGCTATTGGAGAAAAATACGGAAAGATTACTATAGCTCCTATGGCTAATGCTACCAAGGTTTATGAGAGAGGCTACAAGAATGTTTTTTCTGTTCTTCCACCTGCACCAGCATTAATGGTTCCAATTGCACATATGGCGAAAACCCTTGATCCTCAACCAAAAACAGCGGCAGTAATTTCAGCTAATGATTTATTTCCTCTAAGCTGTGCCGAAGGATTTGTTGATTCTTTAGAAGAATTAGGATTTGAAGTCCTTCTATTTGAAAAATACCCTGCTGGTGCCACTGATATATCTGCCTTGCTTACTAAGGTAAAAGACCTGAATCCTGATATTCTCGGAGTCGCAGGTTATACAGCAGATGCATTAATGGTGATGAGGCAATGTAAGGAATTAAATATTAATCCCCAAATGTACGCTTTCTCTGTAGGAGTTATGATTCCCAGCTTTGTGGAAGAATTAGGCGCAGATGCTGAATACGCGTTTGAAGGAGAATGGTGGCTTCCTACCATGAAGGTTGAAGATAAAGTATTCGGAAGTACTGCAGGTTATGTACAGGCCTGTAAAGATAAATTTGGAGAAGACTATGAAGTAGAATACCATGTATCAGGTGCAACTACCGCAGGTATATTACTTCAATTAGCAATAGAAAAAGCAGATTCTGTTGAGACTGATAAGGTTAGAGATGCTTTAGCAAGTCTTGATGTGGAGCTTTCTACCTGGCCGGCACTTGCTTTTAATGAAAAAGGTCAGAATATTAAGTGGCCGCATCCGGTAATACAAGTACAAGACGGCAAGTACATTCTTGTTTACCCTGAATCTTCCCAGGAAGGTGCTCCAATTTATCCAACTCCAGAATGGAAGGATAGATAGTATTTTTACAAGGGGGCTGTAAATTAGTTACAACCCCCTTGTGTTCTATAAAAAAATTAATTATTAGAATCTATTACTTAAGCCCACTACTATTTAAGTAGTTTAAAGTGTGGAATTATTAATTATATCGATTTTTATTATATATCAGCATGTTAGTTTGTTTTTTAATAAGGAAAAATTATGAAGATTATTAGAAATAATAACTTATGTTATGCCTGCAAAACCTGCCAATTAGCCTGCTCCTTCCATCACACTAAATCCTTCTGGCCTGAACGAAGTAGTATAATTGTCTCTCGCAATCCTCAGGATGGAACTATTAAATGGCGTACCAAATCAACCTGCGATAAATGCTTAGACGAGGAAGAACCTTTATGTGTAAAATATTGTATCTATGGAGCTCTTCAAATTTTAAACAAGAACGCCAATGAAAAAGAGGTAAAAGATAATGATTGGAACAGGTGATATCAAAGGTTGTTTAGCAGGTAAAATTTTACGGATAGATTTATCGAACCGGTCCTATAAAGGCTTTAAAATTAATGAAGATAAATATAATGAGATGCTTGATGAGTTCTATGAACTTTCAGGATGGGATAAAGAAACTGGAATGCAAACCAGGTCAGATTTGGAAAAACTTGGATTGAAAGATATCGCTAAAAAGTTAGCAAAACAAGATAAATTAGCTGATAAATAAGTAATAGTTTTTTAATGGAGGTATATTTTGAAAATATTATGCATAAATCCTAACAGTTCGCAAGAAGTAACGGTGGGTATTGAAAATATCTGTAAAAATTATGCTTTACCAACTACAGAAATTGAAGTAAAATGTATTAAAGAGGCACCACCGGGTATAGAAAGTTATCACGATGCTGCCATTTCTGAAAAATATTTATTAGATAAGTTTGAAGAGTGGAAAGAGCAGTACGATGGTTTTATAGTTGCTTGCCATAGTGATGTAGGAGTTGATTTACTTAGAGAATTAACTGATAAACCGGTAATAGGTATAGGAGAAGCTTCTATGCTTTTTGCTTTGCCTTTGGGACATAAATTTAGTATACTCTCTTTAAAAAGAAAAAAAATTCCCCAGAAGGAAGACTTAGTGAAAAAATATGGATTTGAAA
>DAOUWX010000162.1 GCA_030666935.1 Atribacterota bacterium
ATTCCATACTAACAAAGTTAGAGGTTGTTGTCAAGGATTATTCCGCATATTTTTAAGAAGAATTTAAATATTTTTACTGGAATAGAATTGTTTCTTCCGGTGATTATAATTATAGTATAATCGGGGGAGAAGTGCAAGAGGAAAAACAGTATCGGGTATATAGTATATAGTATCGAGTTAAGAAAGAGAAAGAAAAAGCATAAGAGATATAAAGACTAGAACAATTTCGTATTTCATAACTGCTAAATCGGATAACTGGCTAACTAATTCGTATTACGTATAACGGGTAGGGATACGGGATTGCCGCGCTCCCTATGGTTGCTGGCAATGATACTTCTTTTTTGTTCTTACTTTTGATTTCTGAATTCTGAATACTGGATTCTGGCTCCTGATTCCTGAATTCTATTTTCCCACCCACTATAGGGGAGTTTTATTCGCTACCCCTCTACTCTTTTCTCCCTTTATTTTCTTTACGATGTACTATATACTCGATACTCGATACTAATTATCCTATCCGCTGTACGCTAATAATTTTCGCTTAGAAAGTACTTATGTACCCTTAAATCATTAGTTAATTCTGGATGAAAAGATGAAACTAAAATATTTTTCTGTCGGGCCATCACAATCTTTCCCTTAAATTCAGCTAAAACTTTTACTTCCCTACCTGCCTTTTTGATATAAGGGGCTCTAATGAATACTGCTTTAAAGGGTTTTCCCTTAAAATCTTCTATTTTTAAATCAACTTCAAAACTATCTACCTGTCTTCCAAAAGCATTTCTTTCTACCACAATATCGATTAAATTAAATCTTATCTGCTCATTGCCTACAACCTTATTTGCTAACAAAATCATCCCTGCACAGGTTCCAAATATAGGCATTCCTTCTTTGCCCTTTTTAATAATCTCTCGATCTAAGCCATATATTTTAGCTAATTTACCAATAGCGGTGCTTTCTCCTCCGGGTATTATTAATCTATCGACTTTTTCCAAATCTTCAATTGTTTTTACCTTAATTCCTTCAATGCCACACCTTTTTATTATCTCTAAATGTTCTTCTACTGCTCCCTGTAGGGATAATACTCCGACTTTCAAGATTACTCCTTAGCTCCTCTCTGGTCCATTTTTAAATCTAATTCTTAATTTACCATCCTCTGTCCTGCATCCGTTCAGCTGCAGCAATTTGAGAAATTTCTATTCCTTTCATCGCTTCGCCCAATCCTTCTGAAACTTGAGCAATAATTTTAGGGTTATCGTAATGGGTAGTAGCCTCTACAATGGCTCTCGCCCTTATTTTGGGATCGTCTGATTTGAATATTCCTGACCCTACAAACACTCCATCTGCCCCTAACTGCATCATCAAAGCTGCATCAGCAGGGATAGCAATACCTCCGGCAGCAAAATTAACTACCGGTAATCTTCCTTTTTGAGCTACCTCTCTTAAAAGTTCAAAAGGAGCGCCTAATTCTTTGGCTTTGGTCATTAATTCCTCTTTAAGCATATTTTTTAATCTTCTTACCTCATCCATAACCTCGCGCATATGCCTCACCGCTTCCACAATATTTCCTGTTCCCGGTTCACCCTTCGTTCTAATCATGGCTGCACCTTCTCCTATCCTTCGCAAGGCCTCACCTAAATTTCTTGCTCCACAGACAAAAGGAACTTTAAAATTCAATTTATCTATATGATAATTTTCATCAGCAGGAGTTAACACTTCGCTTTCGTCAATGTAATCTACTCCTAAAGCCTCTAAAACTTGGGCTTCCACAAAATGCCCAATCCTTGCCTTGGCCATTACCGGAATAGTTACAGCTTTCATTATCTCTTTTATTATTTTAGGGTCGGCCATCCTGGCTACACCGCCGGTTGCACGAATGTCAGCGGGGACTCTTTCTAAGGCCATAACTGCTACTGCGCCCGCTTTTTCGGCAATTTTTGCCTGTTCCGCATTCACCACATCCATTATTACTCCGCCTTTTAACATCTCGGCTAAACCTTTTTTAAGCCTATGGGTACCTTTTTCTACCATTTATTTACTCTCCTCTCTTATGCGTTCTATTAATCTATTTATATTATAATAGAAAAAAAAATAAAAACAACTAGTATTTTATTCGTATCTCGAATAAAATACAGTAATAAGTAATATGTAATGAATAACAAGATTGAAAAAAAGATACCGCAAAGCTAAAAAAGTTTGCGGTATCTTTTTTTTGTTTAATCTTTACTGTCTTATATTAAAAGATTATCTATTAGAATTTATTCATTATTTTTTTTCAAAGGGTGAAGCTAAATGTTCATACATCTTCCAACGTTTTAAAACACCTTCTTGAGCTTCTTTTAACAATTTTTTAGCTTCCTCTGGCATAATTCGGGTAAGCATTTTGTATCTATTTTCATTATATATATATTCTTCCAAAGGAATGCTCGGAGGTTTGGAATCCAATTGGAGTGGGTTTTTCCCCTCTTTGACAAGATCCGGATTGAATCTTATTAAGGACCAATATCCCGATTGAACTGCCAGCTTTTGCTGCTCTAAACCACGAATTAAATTATATCCATGGCTAATACAAGAACTATAAGCTATAATAAGAGAAGGACCGTCAAATGCCTCTGCTTCCCGGAAAGCTTTAATCACTTGCGCATCATTAGCTCCCATTGCCACTCGGGCCACATATACATCCCCGTAGGTAATTGCCATCATTGCCAAATCTTTCTTGAAAGTCCTCTTGCCTCCGGCAGCAAATTTGGCAATTGCTCCAAGAGGAGTCGCTTTAGACATCTGTCCACCAGTGTTGGAATAAGTTTCTGAATCTAACACTAAGATATTAACATTACGCCTCTGGGCAATAACATGATCCAATCCTCCATAACCGATATCATAAGCCCATCCATCTCCTCCTAAAATCCATACACTCTTTTTAGTAAGAACATCTATTAAGCTAAGCAAGTCTTTTGCCTCTGCTTTGTTTATTTTTTTCAATTTATTTTCTAATATTTTTACTCTTTCTCTCTGCTTGTATAATCCCTCTTCGGTAGACTGATCAGCTTTTTTAATTTCACTAACTAAATCCTTCCCTATATCAGAAGAAAGTCTGTCCAATAATTCTAAGGCATATTCAAGCTGTTTATCTATAGCCAATCTCATCCCAAATCCAAATTCAGCATTGTCTTCAAAAAGAGAATTAGACCATGTTGGCCCTTTACCTTCTTTGTTAAAGGTCCAGGGAGTAGTAGGTAAATTACCTCCATAGATAGAAGAACATCCTGTAGCATTGGCAATAACCGCTCTATCCCCAAACAATTGACTTAAAAGTTTTACATACGGAGTTTCTCCACAGCCAGCACAAGCACCGGAGAATTCGAAAAGCGGCTGTAAGAACTGAACGTTTCTAACCGCACTAAGTTTTAACTCTTTTCGGTTAACTTCGGGAATTCCCAAGAAAAATTTCCAATTTTTAGATTCCTGTTCTCTAACAGGAGGTTGAGAAATCATACCTAAAGCTTTCAGTTTGGGGTTAGTTTTATTTTTTGCCGGGCAGTTAACTACACAAAGTTCGCAAGCGGTACAATCTTCGGGAGAAATCTGAATAGTAAATTTCATGCCTTTAAATTGAGAATTTTTTGCTTCTGCAAATTTAAAATTATCCGGTGCAGAAGAAAGTAATTTTGAGTCATAAACCTTGGCTCTGATAACTGCATGAGGGCAAACCATCACGCATTTTCCGCACTGGATACAGGTATCAGGATCCCAGGCGGGAATTTCTTGAGCAATATTTCTCTTTTCCCATTGGGTAGTGCCACTGGGAAAAGTTCCATCAGAAGAAAAAGCACTAACCGGTAAATCATCCCCTTCTCCGGCAATTATCTTTGCGGTTACCTTTTGTACAAATTCAGGCGCTTCTACCGGAACAGAAAGATGTTTTGCTAATTTACTATCAGCTTTACCTGGAATCTTTACTTCATGAAGATTTGAAAGAGCATTATCTACAGCAGCAAAATTGGTATTTACTATCTTTTCCCCTTTTTTACCATAAGTCTTTTTAATAAATCGCTTTATTGCCTCAGTTGCCTTTTTAATAGGAATAACTTTACTAAGAGAGAAAAAACATACTTGCATTATAGTATTAATCCTTGCTCCCAAGCCTACCTCTTTAGCGATTTTATAAGCGTCAATTACGTAAAAACGTAACTTTTTCGCGATAATGGTTTCTTGAATTGAGTAAGGCAGATGATCCCATACTTCATCAGCTGAATAAGAGCTGTTCAGCAGAAATATTGCCCCTGACTGAGCAGTTTTTAATACATTATACCGCTCCAAAAAAGAGAACTGATGACAGGCTACAAAATTTGCACTGTTGATTAAATAAGTAGAATGAATAGGAGTTGGGCCAAACCTGAGATGAGAAATGGTAAGAGAACCGGCTTTACGGGAATCATAAACAAAATAACCCTGAGCATAATTATCTGTCTCTTCTCCGATAATCTTTATAGAATTTTTGTTAGCTCCCACAGTACCGTCTGAACCAAGACCGTAAAAGACCGCCCGAGTTCTATCAGAAGGCTCTATGGAAAAATCGGAATCGTAAGAAATGCTGGTGTGTGTTACATCATCATTTATCCCTATAGTGAAATGATTCTTGGGAACTTCTTTTTTCATCTCCTCAAATATTCCTTTTACCATAGCGGGAGTAAATTCTTTAGAAGAAAGTCCGTATCTCCCTCCAATTATTTTGGGAGTCTTTTTGAAAGGAGTTATTCCTTCAGATATTCCTTCCTGTATTGCTGTTACTATATCAGTATATAACGGTTCTCCAATACTTCCCGGTTCTTTGGTGC
>DAOUWX010000340.1 GCA_030666935.1 Atribacterota bacterium
GAGCTTAAATTTAGTACTCTGGATATTTCTCCTGATTTTGCCTCCCAGGCAGCATCGACTGAACCGAAGTATTCAAGTAATTTGTAAAATCTTTTTGGACCTATGTCCGGTATTTTATTCCAGGCCAGCCAGTATTTTAATGAATTTTCTTTCACGCTAATATTCCTCCTCGATTTCTTAGGGGTTCGATTTGTCGAACCCCCCACTACCCGCTATACGCTATACGCTAAGCGCTATATTAACTAATAAGGTCCTTTACTGACTAGTAGATTGACATTTTTGCTGTTTGAATTTATATTTCCCGGTTCAGGCGTTTGGGCGATAACTACATCCTTGGGGACGGAAAAATGATTAGTATAGGTAATTCTGCCTACAATCAAGCCAAATTCTTCGATAATGACAATAGCTTCTTTCAACTCTTTATTTTTGAGGTCGGGAATGTTTAAGGCAATAACCTTGCTTCCTTTGCTTACCACCACATAAATTTCCCTATTCTTTTTTACATTCGCCCCGCTGGCCGGATCCTGGGCGATAATTTTATTCCGGGAGATTCTTTCGTCATATTCCTCACCTGAGACATATATCTTTAGTCCGGCATCATACAATTTTTCCTGAGCAACATTTAATTCGTCACCGATTACCGAAGGGACTACGGTATCGGAAACATCGAACATGTTTTGGAATACCAGAAAGGCAGATAACGCCCCAGCACCCACTACAAATATTATAAAAGTCATGGTGAAAAATGATTTAAAGATAAAACGAAAGATTTTTCCTATCCAATCCATTTATAACCCTACCCTTTTCTTATCATTTTTGCCATAAAGAATCCATCCAGCTCTAAATCTGAATTAGAAAGCCCGGGGAGTATCTGAATAAATTTATTTTGCTTGTGCTGGTCTGACTCATAGACAGATAATTTTCGCTCTTTTATAAATTTACTTAAATTTTCTAACTCGAAATCAGGATGTTTCTCTAAAAATCTGCTTACTATTTCCTCGTTCTCTTCCGGTTCGGTACTACAGGTAGAATATACTAATCTCCCGCCGATTTTCAGGTAATTGGAAGTGATGTCCAATATTTTCCCCTGTAGTTCGGTTAACTGTTCAAATCTTTTTGAGTCATAAGTTTGCCATCTCAGATCAGGTTTTCTCCTTATCACTCCCAAGCCGGTACAGGGAACATCTACTAAGACTTTATCTGCTGCCTTTAGATATTTTTCAGCTAATATGACGCCATTATTCTGCCGGGTCTTTACTATATCTATTCCTAATCTCCGGCAGTTATTTTTTACTATTATTAATCTTAATTTATTGCTGTCCATTGCCAGGATACTGCCTTTATTGGCCATTAATTGGGCAAGATGGGTGGTCTTCCCTCCCGGTGCACTGCAGACATCGATTATGAATTCACCGGGTGAAGGGTTGAGCAGATGAGAGACCAGCATCGACGCTTCATCCTGAATCTGAAATAATCCCTCCCGGTAAGCGGGAAATTTAGTGACATTGGGAAGTCCTTTAACCTGCATTGCTTCTTCGGCAAACAGCCCTTCTCTTACCGAAATGTTCTCTTTTTCTAAAATCCCTTTTAAATCAGAGCGGGATAACTTCAGGGTATTAGTTCTAATCACTAAAGTCGGTATCCTGTTATTCGCCTCACATATTTTAACCGTATCGGTAAAGCCAAATCTTTTTAACCAGCGTTCGACTATCTGCAGGGGGTGTGAATAAATCGTGGAGATATATAGAGCGGTCTCTTTTTCCCTATCCGGCCAGCGAATATTCTCTCTGTTTCGAATAATATTTCTTAAAACACCATTTACAAATTTAGCTATCCCGGGATTCCCGTATTTTTTTGCTAATTGGACCGATTCATTACACACCGCATAATCAGGAACTTTGTCTAAAAATAGCAGCTGATAAACACCCATTCTTAATATATTTCTAATCAATACTGCTGTTTCCGACAGAGTTTTAGTGGAAAATTGAGATAGAGTCCAGTCTAATTTATTCCGATTTCTTACCACTCCGTAGGTTATCTCGGTGATAAAAGCAGCGTCTCTGGTGGAAATTTTCTTTTTATCCAATGACTTGCTTAACAGAATATTTATATAGCCCTGTTTGGAATCAATTTTAACCAAAATAGTCAGTATGGTTTCTCTTGTGGGATCAACTTTTGTTTTATTCATAGACTAAATTTATTTTATGTCCCCTTCTATCTTCTATTTCTCAGCACTATAAGCCGTAACAGCTGAAAGACCGCCACCGAAGTTGCAGCCACATAGGTTAATGCCGCTGCGTTTAAAACTTTTTTCACCGAATTAATTTCTTCTGTACCTGAAACAATATTTTCCCCAACTAACAGGTTTACCGCTCTCTTGCTGGCATCAAATTCGACCGGTAA
>DAOUWX010000375.1 GCA_030666935.1 Atribacterota bacterium
TATTCTTTATTTTTTTCTCTGCTATCTCGTTTTTTCTGAACCTCGCCGGGAACAATACAAGTATAGACTTCGTGGGAACCATCTTTATTAAAACCGGCTACCAGAAGGGTTATCCTGTCGATTCCCCCGATTCCATTTTTTAAATTGCCCTGCAGGTCTTTGTATTGGAATTTAACCATGTAATTTTCTTGCTTAACTTCTACAACTTCGAAACTCTGCCGCGTAAGGTCACTATTAATCTTTTCTACTGCATCATCCAATCTCTTTTGCCATTCATATTTTATATCAAAAAGATTGTGCAATCTATCGGCAGTATCTCTTACGTTCAATCTTTCTATATCGTTCTCTCTTTTAAACTGCTCGATAAATTTACTGACACTTTTCATTACTCCATCTTCCGGTAAAAATGCCAGTCCGGTCACAATTATGCCAATCCTTTTATTCAACTGAAAAAGTTTGGAAGCATTATCGCTTCCGATGCGAGCCATCCCTTTTCGGTTGCGATAGGATTGCCTGCTGTCAGCAGCCAAAACAATTCCTTCCGGGGTGGTGGTGTTTATTCCTAATGACATACTATCATCTCCATTTTAAGATATTTTTTACTTTTCCTTTTTTTCTTCCTCGATAATTTTGATAAGTTTTAATAATATTTCTATTCGCGGCTGAGCATTCAAATGTATGAAAACCTCTAATGCTTCCTGATAATATTTTAATGCTTCTTTAGATTTGCCTAAGGTAATATATATCAGACCTATGTTCCCTAGATTAGTTGCTACACCTTCGTTATATCCTATCTTTTTATTTATCTTTAGTGCTTTCTGATAATAATTTAAGGCTTGATCAGTTTCCTTTAAATTACTGTGGGCCAGACCAATATTATTAAAGACATTGGCTATTCCTTCCTGGTATTTATTCTTTTTATTAATCTCTAATACTTCCTGAAAAAGTTTCAAGGCCTCTTCCGGTTTCCCTGAATCAGTATATATTATTCCAATATTAGTCAGACTATTAGCTATAGCTTGTTCATCTTTGAATTTCTTACTAATCTCTAACGCCTCTTCTTGACACTTCAATGCTTCATCGTGTATACCTAATTCATTGTATAGGGTACCTACGTTATTAAGATTACGGGCAGCACCCTGTTCGTATCCGAGCTTTCTGTTAATCTCCAGGGCCTGCTGATAATATTCCAATGCTTCATCCGGTTTGCCCAAGTTATGGTAGATATTTCCTATGTTGCCGAGGGCAGTTGATTTGGCCGGCAATTTGGTAATTTTATTTTCTGCTCTTTTTAAAATATTTAATGATTCTTTAAAATATTTTTCCGCCTGATTTAGTTTAGATAAAAAATAATAACAGTTACCGGTGAGAATATTAAAACCAATTTTATCTTCCTCGGGAATACTTAAATCATGCAGGCATTTTTCATATACTTTAATAGCTTTTTCAAATTTATATTCTTTCTCATACTTTTGTCCTGAGCGGAAAGATTTTTTTAATAAAGGATTTCTTTCCAGAGCATCGGTTACGGTTCCCGGTAAGTTTCTGTCGAATAATTCCTGTCTTTCATATAAACGATTATAAAGTTTTTCCCTTTTAGATTTTTCTTTTTTGTTTTTTTTATCTTTTACTATTAAATATAGGTCAAATAGGATTATTAAGGCACAGACAATCCATAGCCCTATTTTCATTTCTGCAGATATATTTTTTAGCGCAAATATGCAGGCAGCAAATATTAATGGCCCTGCTATTGAAATAATATTTATTAATAAATCCATTTTTTTATCTCCTTAGAGAAATTTTGATTAAGGTATGTTTTTGTTATTATATCTTAATATTCGATAAAACTTCAAAAAATCCTTTTTTTTGTGGAATATTTTTTAAATAAAGATTAAAAAAAGTAATCACCCCGCTGCATAATAGCGTATAGCGTACAGCGTTTAGCGTATAGGTGTGGGCTGTAAGTGCAAGGTTAGTACAATAAATTACTCACCCCCACCTTAATCCTCCCCCCTCAA
>DAOUWX010000399.1 GCA_030666935.1 Atribacterota bacterium
ACTATTCACTAACGACTAATAATTTATTATAGGCAATCTTTTTCGCTTCTTCATATACTTCTTTAAGAGGAATTTTATGCTGCTTGGCAAATTTCTTACAATCTTCATATTCAGGGGCAATATTTTTAATTTTCCCTTTAAAAATACCTACCTTAACCCTAATTTTACCATACTTTGTTTCGGCAATAAAATTCTGCTGACTCAATCTCAATCTTTTTATTTCCTTTATCCTTACTCCTAAAGTGGTGGATTCGGAAAATAATACTTCCAGTATTTCCTTGAGATTTTGTTCGTAAACAATAATGCTAAGCATATGGGCAGGGCGGTTCTTTTTCATTTGAATAGGAGTCAAAAATACATCTAAAGCTCCCTGGGAAAATAATTTATCCATAATATAATCGTAAAATTCCGGGTTCATATCATCAATATTAGTCTCTATCAATACAGCTTCATCACTAACATAATCATCTTTTAAGTTCTTATCTTTTAATATTTTCTCACCTATGCTCACCCTTAAAAGATTGGGAATGGTAAATTCTTTCTCTCCGGCTCCGTATCCTATCCTTTCTATTTCCATCAAAGGCCTTTCTCCAAAACTTTTAGCTAAAGTGCCGATAATTGCTGCCCCCGTCGGTGTAATCATCTCACTCTCGATCCCCCCGCTATAAGTTGGAATATTTTTTAATAATTCTAAAGTGGCCGGGGCAGGAACCGGTATAACCCCGTGAGCACATTTAACAAAACCTTTTCCCATAGGCAGGGCGGAAGAATGTATTTCCTCTATTCCTAAAGTTTTTATTCCAATAACCGCAGAAGTAATATCAATAATACTATCCAATCCTCCAATTTCATGAAAATGAATTTTATCTATATCTTTCCGGTGAATTTTAGATTCAGCCTGAGCAATATTAAAAAATATCTTTTCGGTTTCCTTTTTAACCTCTTCATCCAATTTGCTCTCTCTAAGAATATCTAAAATATCTTTAAACCTTCTTTCCACTCCTTCTTCCTTTATCTTTACCTTAAATTGAGTGGCAGAAATTCCCTTTTTTACTACTTTGTTTACCTCTAATTGGTAACCGGAAAGACCTATTTTTTTTAATTCCTTTTCTAATGTTTCTATTTTTAATCCCGCATCAAGCAAGGCACCGACGGTCATATCCCCGCTGATACCGGAAAAACAATCAAAATAGACAATCTTCATTCCTTCACCTCATTTAACTGGTTAATTAAACTGGCCATATAGCCGGCTCCAAACCCGTTATCAATATTTACTACCGCTAAACCGGGAGCACAGCTGTTAAGCATGGTTAACAGAGCAGACAACCCCTTAAAGCTTGCCCCATAACCTATGCTGGTGGGAACTGCAATTATAGGTTTATCTACTAATCCTCCAACCACGCTGGGGAGAGCTCCCTCCATCCCCGCTACCACGATTAAAACATTGGCGGCTAACAACTTTTTTGAATTGGTCAAAAGCCGATGAAGGCCGGCTACTCCAACATCGTAAAGGCGTTCCACTCTATTGCCCATCAATTCAGCAATAACTGCGGCTTCTTCGGCTACGGGAATATCGGCAGTACCACCGCTGACCACTAAAATAAATTTAGAACTGACTTTCTTCTTTTCTTCTACCGCTACAATCCTGGCCTCTTTAAAGTAAGTTACTTCCGGAATAATCTTTTTAATCTCCTGATATACTTCGAGAGCAGCCCGGGTAGCAACAATTTTACCTCTGGTTTCTTTTATTCGTTTGGCAATTTTACTTATCTGCTCTAAAGTTTTACTCTGACAAAAAATAACTTCCGGAAAACCTTTCCTCAATTGCCTCTGGCT
>DAOUWX010000141.1 GCA_030666935.1 Atribacterota bacterium
CTAACTACAGTTTCTAAATTGTCTTTGGTAAATTCAGAATATACTGGCTCAGTAAGAACATAAAAATGAATTACCGAGGAACCAAAAGTAGATATTAGCTGTTTAGGTTTTCTTAATATTTCAGTATGTTCAAAGGCATATCTTATTCTTTCATTCATGTTCATTTCTACTCCTATTTGATTAAAAAAAGTTATAGACAATTTATGGCCAATAAGAAATTATTCTGCCCTTTATATTTTGTCTTTTTCTTTCCTAAATCGATACGCGATACCATATACTCGATACTATAATTAACATACATGACAAAAAAAATATTTTAATATATAATATTACCACTATTATTTTACTACAGAAAGAGGGGCTATGTCACCTTTTTATCCTAATTGATAAATAATTATTTGAAATATACTATATTATAACTATATTTAATTAAAAAAGAGAGAAGGGGATTATTATTAGAAAGATTATTATTGGAGTTATGGGCGGAGGAGAAATAGTTAATACCGATGACTATGAAGATGCTCGCCGCTTAGGCGGCCTAATTGCTGAAGAAGGGTGGATTCTATTAAACGGAGGGAGAGCTTCCGGAATCATGGAAGCATCAGCTCGAGGAGCAAAAGAAAACGGCGGGTTAACTGTTGGTATTTTGCCTGGCAATGATTCTGCATGGGCTTCTGAATATATCGATATTCCCATATTGACAGGGATAGGTTTTGCCCGGAATTACATCAATGTTTTAACCAGCGAAGTGGTAGTAGCCCTTCCTGGGAAGACAGGAACTATTTCTGAGATTGCTTTGGCTCTAAATATTGGAAAAAAAGTGATTTCTTTAAATTTTAACTTAGGTCCTTTGTTTAAAAATTACGAAGAAGAAAAACAATTAATTTACGTTAAACAGCCAGAAGAAGTGATAAGTTTAATTAAAAAAATACTAAAAAGTGATTTTGATAAGGGAGTAGGGAAATATGTCTAAGGTATTAATGAAAGTAGATGGCGCCTGTTATCCCAACCCAGGAAACATGGCAATTGGGATAGTAATTTATAAAGACGGAGAATTATTAAAAAAAATAAGTGAAGCCATTGGTTATGGAACTAATAATATTGCTGAATACAAAGCCTTAATTAGAGGATTGGAAGAGGCAAAAAAAATAAATCCGGAGAGAATAGACGTACATTGTGACAGCCAATTAGTAGTTAAACAATTAAACAAAAAATATAAAGTCAAGAACAAAGGAATAATTCCATTATTTAATCGAGTTGAAGAAATTATTCGCAACATTCCAGCAAAAATATATTTCATCTGGGACAGAAGAGATAACAACTTTGTGGCTGATGGTTTAGCTAAGAGAGCTCTGACCGAAGAAGAAATAAGTAAGAGAGAAAAGTTCGCTAAAGATTTAAAGGTAGAACAAAAAGATGATTATTTTTTGGTAAGTAGTTCAAAGCCGGGGAAATATTATAAGGTTGATATAAATATTCCTCAGTGTGAGTGTATAGATTTTTTAAGAAGGGCTCGAAAATTAAAACTCGAGTGTAAACATATAATGGCAGTCAGAACTTTTCTACAAGAAAAGGAAGGGAAAAGAGAGATCAAGAGTAGGCCAAAGATGAAAATTTTAGTATTAAGTAAGATGCTAAAACCTCAAGTATGGGAGAAGGCATTTAATGAATTAAATAAAAAGATAAAACTTAATTTGGAATTTATCATCCCTAAAACAGATGGAAGGGAAACTATTAAAAAATATCTCAAAGAAGTTGAAGCGGCAATAGGTGGAACTTTCACTAAAGAAGACCTTGAAGGGACCAAGAAATTAAAATTAATTCAAATTCCTTATGCGGGAGTAGATAAATTAGATTTTAGCTTGTATAAAAATTACTCAGATATATTTATTTGTAATATCCATGCCAATAAGTTTGCAGTTGCCGAACACACCTTTGCTCTCATTTTAGCCTTAGCCAAGAATATTATTACTAATGATAGAGATTTGAGGTTGGGTAGATGGCATGGATTTTCTACTAAAGAACCTACCGTTCAACTTCAGGGGAAAAGTTTAGGAATAGTAGGTTTGGGTTCAATTGGATGGGAGATTGCTAAAATTGGTCATGCCTTAGGTATGAAGGTGTATGCTTTAAAAAGGAAGATAGAAGAGAAAGATTTAAAAAAGAAAAATATTTTGGAATTTTTGGGAGAGAAAAAAGATTTAGAAAAAGTGATTAAGGAATCAGATTTTATTGTTGTAGCCGTTCCCCTGACTAAGGAAACCAAAAAATTAATTGGAAAAAAAGAGCTAAAGTTAATGAAAGGAAAATATCTTATAAATATTTCCCGAGGTGTGGTAATAGATGAGGAAGCTTTGTTCATATCTTTAAAAAAAGGTAATCTTACCGGAGCAGCAATAGATACCTGGTATAATTATCCTTCTTTAGAGCAAAGAGAAGTACTGCCTAGCAAATATGATTTTCAAAAATTAAATAATATGGTGATGAGTTCTCATACAGCAGGTTATACCGATAGAG
This sequence comes from Atribacterota bacterium, assembly GCA_030666935.1. GTDB lineage: Bacteria > Atribacterota > Phoenicimicrobiia > Phoenicimicrobiales > Phoenicimicrobiaceae > Sediminicultor. The sequence continues at coordinate 2,518 of DAOUWX010000141.1, forward strand.
CATTAGAAGAAAATATAAAATTTGTTTTTGATAATATAGTGAAGATTTATTACGGGGAAGAACCAGAAAACCGAATAGATCCTGAATTAGAATACTGAATTAGCGTAGAGCGTACAACGTTTAGCGTATAGGATAAATCAATAAACTAAAAATTTAAAGCGAAAAGCGCAAAACCATAATTCAAAATTTAAAACTTTTTCGTATAACGTATATTATTATCGTAAAAAGGGGCGGATAAATCCGCCCCTACAAATTACTCATCGCATATTACTTATTACTGCCTTATATCCGCTCTACACCTCTACACTCTACCGCGAGAAACGAGATACTATCTTATTCTGACTTATGGCTCCTGAATTCTGGCTTTCTCTTTCCTAACTATACGCTAAACGCTGTACGCTCTACGCTAATTTGCTATACGCTCTACGCTAATTTAGGGTTTAGTTAAGTATTTTAAAAATTCAGAATCAGTAGAAAGCAAGACAGTAGTTTTGTCTCTAAAAGTTACCCTATAAGATTCTAAAGTTCTGTAAAATTTATAAAATTCAGGGTCTTGATTAAAACTCTCAGCATAGATTCTGACAGACTCTGCTTCTCCTTCACCTTTTAAAGTTTGAGCAGTCTTATAAGCTTCGGCTAAAATAACTGTTTTCTCCCTTTCGGTTTCTGCAATGATTTTAGCAGATTCTTCTTGACCTTCTGCTCGATACTGCTTGGCGATTCGCTCTCGTTCCGCTTTCATCCTATCAAAGATATATTTTTCATTTTCCGGAGGTAAATCGACTCGTTTAATTCTTACATCTACAATTTCTATTCCATATGTATTGGCTTTCTCATTACTTATTTCGGTGACCCTTTCCATAATACCTTCTCTTTTTTCCGAGACTATTTCGCTCATATTAAATAATCCCAAATCTACTCTCAATTCGGAATATACAATATCATCCAATCTTGCCTGGGCACCATTTAAATCTCTAACAGTTTGTAAGAACTTTAAAGGATCAACAATTCTCCAACGGGCATAATTGTCTACAATTAAAGTTTTTTTGTCTTTAGTAATGATTTCCGTCGGGGCAGCATCGTAGACCAGCAGTCGGTCTTCAAAAAATACTACATTTTGAATGAAGGGAATTTTCCAACTTAAACCAGGTTTACTAATCGCTCTTATCGGTTTGCCAAATTGTAAAACGATTGCTTGTTTTGTTTCATCAACAATGAACAAGCTTAAATTAGCTAAGATTAAGATTGCTACAATAAGTACTATTAATAGTGTTCCTTTTTTCATTATTTGGTCACCTCCTTAGAAGGAGTAGCAAAGATACTTGCATCGCCTAAGGGTAATAGATTTATTAAAGGTTGATTTTCATCTAAACCAACTATGACTTTATTCATATTTGGTAAAATTTCCTCCATGGTTTCCAGATAAAGGCGAGCTTGAGTTATAGATTCACCTTTTTTATATTCAGTCAAAATACTATTGAATTTTGCAACATCACCCTCAGCTTTTTTTATTCTTTCAATCTTATAGCCTTCAGCTTCTTTGGTCATTTTTACTGCTTCTCCCCGGGCTTTTGGGATTATATCGTTTTTATACCCCTGTGCCTGGTTAATGTATTTACTTTTGTCTTCTTTAGCACTGGCGACATCTTTAAAAGCATCTTGAACTTCTTTGGGAGGGTTAACATCTTGTAATTGAACTGCTACTACAAGAATTCCTGCTTTATAAGAATCTAAAAGTGTTTGAAGTAATTTTTTTGTTTCCTCCTGAATTTCATATTTTCCTACAGTGAGGGCTTCATCTATTTTTCTCTCCCCAATTACTTGTCTCAAAGCAGCCTCGGCAGCGCTTCTGACTGTCTGTTCAGGTAAAATAATATTAAAAAGATAGTCAGCCGGATCTTTTATTTTATATTGTACAATTGCTTCTGCACTGACAATATTTTCATCCCCAGTCAACATCAGCGCCTCTGTTGGAATTTCCCGGTATCGAGCTGGCGGACCAAAACTAATAGTACGGAATCCTATTTCAACTCTTTTTACCTGAGTGACAGCTGGAGTAACTACTGTTTCTATGGGGAAAGGCAAATGATAATTAAGTCCCGGACTTTCTATGCGGACGAATTTACCAAATCTTCTAATTACTCCTTGTTCATCAGGGGCAACTACGAAAATTCCACTGGCAAGATAAAGAGCGATTACTAATACCAAAACAATACCAATTATTTTATTAGAAAATTTTAATTTTGGTATTTTATCAGCAAGATTAATAATCTTCTCTTTTTCTTCATCATAATAATCTGGCATGATAGTCTCCTCCTTTGATTGATATTTGTATTAAAACTATATCATTAATTTAGATTATTCTCAAATTTATTAATTCACCGATTTACCAATTCACCGATTGACCAATTATATCAGTCGATAATGAATAGTATAATTATTATATAATATTTAGTATTTAGCAATTCTAAGAAGATAGAATACCAAAGTTAGAATATACTTGTTGCGTATCGATTATATTATATAGTAAAGAAAATACATATCAGAAATCAGGAGCCAGAATAATTTCGTATCTTAATATTTGTTTAGCTAGATAACTGGTAAACTAGGTAACCGGGTAACGGATGAATTGGTGCTAGTTTTAATCGGAGAATTGGGAAATTGGTGAATTGGATAATTAATTAATACTCTTGAAATGAAAAATTAAACAAGCTATAATAGATAAAATTTAGAAACTATCAAATCAAATTAGAAAAGGGTAGTATTTATAGATAGTTAAATGTAAAAAAGACAGTACAAATAAACGAAAGGAGAAAATGATGTCTTTTGTAACCACTAAAGAGATGTTAA
>DAOUWX010000082.1 GCA_030666935.1 Atribacterota bacterium
AAGCTGGTTAGCTATCCCCAGAGCAAGACATCCATCAGTCCCCGGCCGGGGATTCAAGTATAAATTACTTTTATTTCCTGATTCATTTTCCCTAATATCTATGGTTATTAATTTTGCTCCCTTATCCACCGCCTTGTTTATATGATGCATCAAATGAATATTGGTATAGGCAGGATTTGAGCCCCACAATATTATCAATTTTGAATTTTCTAAATCAGAAATCTTATTATGTTTTACTTCTCCATAAGTTAAATCAATCGCTTCCTGAGCGGCAGCATCACACAATCCGCCATAAGTGGAAGTGAAGCCGCCAAACTGATACCAGAAACCATAAGCACAATTTTTCATCGCCCCTAAATTGGCAAATCTATTATAATATAAAACTGATTCCGGTCCATACTGCTCTTTTAGATCTTTAAGTTTTTTGTGAATTATATCTAAGGCCTGCTCCCAGCTAATTCTTTTAAATTTACCTTCCCCTCGCCTGCCAATTCTCTTCAAAGGATATAATAATCTTTCCGGGCCATAGACCATATTTGGATAGCTCACTCCTTTAACGCATATCCTGCCTTGATTAACCGGACTATTGCGATTTCCTCTAACTTTTACAACTTTCCCTTTTTCTGCCTTCACTTCCAACGAACATGACCCGAAACAATCCTTGGGACACACCGAACATACTAGGAGACGGTTCTCTGTCATTTTTTCTTAACCCTCTTTTCCAAAAAAGGAACAGGGGACGGTTCTCTGTTCCTTTTTCTATTATATTTTATAAACTGTTGTTGCGCTAACTCCCAGAATATTTGCTATTCCTCGAATAGATAAACTGGAATTTAATTTTAAATAGCTGATTAAATTATTTCTATGGGATTGATGTTCTTTTCCTTTTAAATAAGATAATTCAAGATTATATTTTTCAAAATAATTTTGTAAATATTGTTTTGCTTCTCGTTCATTAATTAAACTTTGATTATATTTCTTGTCTTCTTCCTGCAATTCAATAATATCACTTTTCCACTGTATATTCTGATGATGGTGTTGAATAAATAAATCAATTGCCCGTTCTTTATTGGGGGAAAATAAAGATAAAATACTTTTCCCATCAATTAAAAAGTCTTGATGAGATAATTCTTTAATGTATAAACAATAACTGCTCCAAGTATATTCTTTTAAATTTTTAACTATAAAAGCATTTAAAGGATTGTTATGAATGTAACTCAGCACTGCTAATAAGTAATTCTCACTTTCAATGGGCTCACTTTTGTAACGGTCTTGAAAAAGGTGGCCAATCTGCTGATATTTCTGATTAAAGTAGTTTACATAACTTACATTTATTCTTTTCATTACCCGTGAAATCTCTTCATTCTTTTCTTTAATCAATAAATGTACATGATTACTCATTAAACAATATGCATAAAGCTCATATTCTCCTTTTTGTTTTACTTTTTTTAATATTTTTATAAATCTGAACCTATCCTCATCTTCTAAAAATATATCTTGTTTTCGATTTCCCCGAATCATAACATGATAAATATTTGTTGAACTTAATTTTCGAGCTTTTCTTGGCATAACAACTTACTTCCCGTATATAATAGATTTTTTAAAAATATTATAACATATTATTTAAATATTAGGAACAGAGAACCGTCCCCTGTTTTTTTCTAAATGCACCAGAGAACCGTCCCCTGGTGCATTTTTAAGTTTTTAGGTATTGGAATTTGTATAGTTCGAAGTAGTAGCCCTTTTGGGTAAGTAATTGGGAGTGACTACCGCTTTCTACGATCTTACCTTTACTCATAACATATATTCTATCAACATCCTGAATAGTGGACAAGCGATGGGCGATGGCGATACTGCTCCTATCTTTCATAATCTTCTTTATGGCATCCTGAATAAGATATTCAGTCTCACTGTCAATGCTGCTGGTGGCCTCGTCAAGAATGAGTATCCTGGGTTCTTTGGCCAGTGCCCTCGCAAAGGCGACGAGCTGCCTCTGGCCGGTAGAAAGATTTGAACCTCCTTCAGATACAATATTCCCATATTTTTTCTTCAATTTACTGATAAAATTGTGGGCATTAACATATTTTGCATATTCGATCATCCTATTATCCTCTACCTCATTGTTAAGGATAATATTATATTTAATATCTCCGGCAAACATAAAAACATCCTGCAGAACTAATCCGAAATAGCTTCTTAAAACTTTTAAATCCATCTCTTTTATGTTAATTCCATCAATTAAAATTTCCCCCTCGGTAGGGTCATAGAATCTTAAAAGAAGATTTATCAAAGTTGTCTTCCCTGCCCCTGTTGCTCCTACAAAGGCTACCGATTCATTCGGTTCAACTACAAAAGAGACATTATCAATAACTTTCTCATCTCTCTTATATTCAAAAGAGACATTTCTGAACTCTACCCTTCCTTCTATTTTATCGGGATATTTAGAACTCCTGGGAGAATGTATTTTGTCATCCTCATCAAAAAGCAGAAATATTCGTTCCGATGAAGCCATAGCGGACTGTAATATATTATATCTTTCAGAGAAATCAAATATGGGCCTAAAAAGCATATGGATATAAGATATAAAGGCAATAAGCACCCCCAGGGAAATTTCTCCCCCCAGTACTCCTTTTCCTCCAAAATATATTATTGTACCCAAGGTAAAATAAGATAAAACATCAATTAATGGTCTGAATATGGCAAATATTAACAGTTGATGCATATTGGCCTTATAATAATTTGTACCAATTTTATTAAATTCATCTTCAGATCTGCCCTCTTGATTGAAAGTCTGAATCAGTAAAACTCCCGATATTGCTTCTGATAAAAAGCTATTCACTTTGGCCAGGGCGATTCTCACTTTTCCGTAGGCCTCCCGGGCATATTTTTGGAAAAAGTAGAGCATAATGATAATTACGGGAATAAGTATAAATATTGTTAGGCTTAATTGGGTTGATAGTCTAAATATAACAATAAGTATGCCTATCACCATAATAAAATCTTTGGCGGAATAAACAAAGACATCAGTAAACATCTCTCTTAAGGCATCAACATCATTGGTTAGCCTGGTTACCAGCCTTCCTATGGGATTATTATTAAAAAAGTTTAGAGAAAGAGACATTAAATATCTTACCAGGTTACTCCTTAGGTCATACATCACCCTTTCACTAACCACAGCCATCATAACTACCTGGAAATAATTGAAAATAAAAGATACCAGAAGAAGCCCCACATATAAGAGGGCAAATAATTTTACCATTTTTAAATCATCATATCTTAAGATTTTAATATTATCCGGAGATATCTTCTGCATTTCGGAATAAGGAATAAAACTACCTTTATCTGTCTTGATGATACTAAGTTGATATTGCTTTAACTTATCCAGCCCTTCTTCATCTTTAATCATTAAATATTTTTCCGGCAGGATAAGCGAATCCTTCTGCAGTTCCAAGTATTCATCTTTATTCAGCAGGTTTGAGGGGATAAAGATGATATTATCAGACTTGACCCGATAGGCTTTATATCGATCGGTAATTTCAGCCGTCTTGTCATTAAGGATTATCTTTAGATAACTTCTTTCAATATAATTATCCACCACATTTTTGGTAATTAAGGGAAGGGCAATCTGTATGCCGCTTATAGCCAGGATAAGAATGAATATGATTAAAATCTTCCCGCCATAAGGCTTTCCATATTGCCATAATTTAGAAAATATTTTTCTGTCCAGACCGGAATATAATTTTTCTTCTTTCATCTTTATTCTTCCAATTTTTGTATTTTATAAATACTTTTGTATATCTCAGATTTTTTAATCAATTCTCGATGGGTGCCGCTGCTTTCAACTCTTCCCTTATCCAGTACAAATATATTATCTGCTTTTATAAATGAAGATATGCGGTGTGATATTACAATGGTAGTAATACCTTTAGAATAGATTCCTAAATTCCGGATAATCTCCTTTTCGGTATTGGTATCCACTGAACTTAAGGCATCATCAAGGATAAGTATTCGGGGTCTTCTGATAATCGCCCGGGCAATGCACAATCTCTGCTTTTGACCCCCGGATAAGGTTACTCCCTTCTCCCCCACCACTGTTTTATACTGATACTTTAATTCCATTATATTCTTATGTATCGAAGCAACCTTGCAAGCCTCCGTTATCTCCTCCAAAGTGGCATCAGGTTTACCAAATCTGACATTGTCTTCTATAGTGTCGGAGAAAAGAAAAGAATCCTGAGGGATATATCCTATACTATCCCTTACTGCTGCTATCTTTATCTTCTTGTAATCTATAGAATCGTAAAATATTCTCCCCTTCTGGGGTTCAATAATTCTTAAAATTAATCTGGCTATTATGCTTTTCCCGGAACCTATTCCCCCGCATATCCCTATATACTGTCCCTCTTTTATATCAATATTTACGTTATCCAGAACAGCCTGTTCCCCATAAGAAAAGTAAATGTTCTCCAGTTTTATGCTGCCTTCTACGGGATGATACTCTGCACGAGGGGAATCATGAATATCCGGCTTCTCTTCAAGGAGTTCAAGTATACGTTTATAAGAGGCATTCCCCCGCTGGTATACATTGGTTACCATTCCTACTGCCATCATAGGCCAAACAATAATCCCCATATAGGAAAGGAAGGCAACTAATTCACCGGTAGTAAGCTCATTAAGGATAACTTGCTGGCCTCCTACCAAGAGTATTATCGCCATGCCAATTTCGGCAAATAAAAATATCAAGGGAAACATAGTTCCCCAAATTTTAATAAGAGAAATATTTTTCCCCAGATATTCCTGGCTTAATTTATCAAAGTTCTTAGATTCAGGTTCTTCCTGCTGAAATGCCTGAATAATCTTTATCCCGGATATCATTTCCCGCACTTTTTCAGTCAACAGGGAAAATGACTCCTGCACACTTTTAAATTTTCTGAATAATATCTTTACAAAAAATAATGATATAAGGGAAATTACGGGTAAGGGAATCATTGCATAAAGGGTAAGCTTTGTATTAAGAGTTAACATAAATGCGAGAGTGGCAAAAAAAAGGAATACGGCGTCAAAGCCGGCAATAACTCCGAAGGCACAAGCCCTTCTTACTGCAGTCATATCATTGGTCATGTGGGCCATAATATCTCCAATCTTCGTTCTGGTAAAAAAAGAATTGGAGAGCAAAAGCAGATGTTTAAACAGTCTGTTCTTAAAATCCATTTCGATAAAATGGGACATTCCGATAATGATCATTCGCCAAAAAAACCTAAAAATTCCGATGGCTATTGCCAGGGCAAAGATTAAGAGAGTAAGTTTCGTAAGATAAGAATAATTATTCCCGGAGGCGGAGTAAATGGTGATAATATAATCTATCGCTCGTTGAACAATACGTGGGGCAATAAGCTGGGCGATATCCACTGCCACCAGCATAAGAAATCCAAAAAGCATCTTAAGGGGGGCTTTTTTATAGTAAGAAATAATTAATTTAATTAACATGGTTTTATTATAATATACTTCGGTTAATGTCCTTGTCAATTAAAAAAGATGGTGGGATAAGGAGGGATAAGAATAAAAAAAGGGGGGAGTAATTTCCCCCCTTTTTTTATTCTTTTACAAATCTTCTAACATTTCTTTTGCTAGTTTACTAAAGAAGGGTTCATCACCCATGATTGCCTTCTCTAATAAAGGTTTTGCTTCATCCTTTTTTCTTCTATCTATCAGCAATTCTGCATAATAAACCAAACCTTCAGGATCATCAGGAAAGTATTTATGATGTTCCTCAAAATATTTCTCTGCTCTTTTCTTGTTTCTCAAGGGAAAAGGAAGTTGATGCCAGAATCGTCCTATAGCCAACATCGGACCTCCTATATCATACATTTTATCTATGTCATAAGCTTTATAAAAAGCATCTTGAGTGCTCCCTTTTAATCCTTCTTTTAAAGCCTTGAGTATACTGACTCCATCAGAGTAAGTTCCTGCACTAAGTCCAAAATAATAGTGTCCCTCAATTTTCTCAGGTTCAAGTTCCTTGGCTTTTTCTGCATACTCCATCCCTTTTTTCCCATACTCTGCACAAATGTCTTTCCATCCTTCATGCTCTCCTTCAAGAGCATGGTCAGCATACTCTCGATGGGCACGGGCACATTTCCAGTTGGCTTCATAACTGTCTGGATTGGCTTCCACCGCCTCGATATAGAGAGGTATTGATTCCAGTATACTGGCTATATCTCCTTTTTCAAAAAGTGTATCACCTTCTACAAGGGAATCCTCAGCCATTGAAACAAAGTGGAAAGAAAACAAGAACATACAAACAAGAACATACAAAAAAATTCTCTTCATAATAACTCCTCCTAAATATTATATAAAGAATAGAAAACAGTAACGGATTCTCGGCATTAATGAGTTCAATTAATAATGTCTTTGATTTATTTTTAGTTATTATAATATACTTTGCTAAAAAAGAAAAGGGATGACAAATAATCTAACTTGTCTCCATATAAATTAGAAAGTTTTTTCTAACTTGTAAAAAGAAGAAAGAGGGTGAGGGAATCAGTTATTATAACAGTTTGGGCTTTGCAAAATATTGTAAGGTTGAATATGGACAATAAATCGCAAAAAAGTGCACCAGAGAACCGTCCCCTGGTGCACTTACTAACTTTATTTTACGCCTAATTCATCCAGTACCTTAAGAAGAACCACTGCGGCATAGGTTGCAGCTGGTCCGCCAGCCATTAGCATGGAGACACCGGCAGCTTCTAAAATTTCCGCTCTGCTTGCTCCGGCTTCTACTGCTTTTGGCACATGAAAACTAATACAGTATTCACAGGTTAGGCCAACTGCCAGAGCTACTGCTATCAATTCTTTGGTCTTGGTGCTGAGAGCGCCATCTTTTAAAACTTCCGCACTAAATTTACCAAAACCACCCATTACTCCTGGCATTTCCTTCCCTAACTTTCCTAATTGAGCTCCTACGTTTACTTTCTCACCCATCTTATCACCTCCTATCTACTTTATTATAGTGTTTCTATAATTTTAAATTACATTTTTAATTTTCTTTATTTCACAATTTTTTGTGGCACAGCTACCAATCATAAACATCTACTGTTCTGTTGCCGCGGGAACGGTAAATACTCGGGCTGCTAAATCTTTATCAATCATCAAAAGACCTCTGCCGTCTTTCCCGATAAATTTCAATTTCTGGATAATCTCAGCAGGGTTTGCTTCTTCTTCAACCTGTTCATTCACATACCATTGCAGGAAAGATTCGGTAGCATAATCATCTTCTTCCCGCGCCAATTTAACCAGGTTATTAATCATGGCGGTAACCCCTTTTTCATGTTCCAAGGTCTTTTCAAATAAATCAAGCATAGAAGAAAAATCTGCTGGTGGCTGCTCGATAGCTTCCAGCAATACTCTATCTCCTTGTTGATTCACATAATTATACATCTTCTCGGCATGGAACATTTCTTCCTGCATTTGAATTGTAAACCAGTTGGCAAATCCGCTTAAACCTTCCGCGGCAGCATAAGAGGCCATGGAAAGATATAAATAAGCAGAATAATGCTCTCTGTTTATCTGATGGTTTATGCTTTTAACCATTTTTTCGCTTAACATAAATCTCCTTTCTGTTTTTAAAATGCACCAGAGAACCGTCCCCTGGTGCATTTTGCCCTAAACGTTTATACTTCTACGACATCCTTCACTTCAGGAACTTCCTTTTTCAAAGTCCTTCCTATACCCATCTTTAAATTCATCTGACTCATCGGGCAACCATAGCAGGCACCGGTTAATTTTACTTTTACTATTCC
>DAOUWX010000391.1 GCA_030666935.1 Atribacterota bacterium
CCAGAGCAGCTGCTTCAGATAAAGTCTCATTATTTAAAGTAAAAGAAGCATGAAGTCCAATCATCCCTCCCAGGTAACTATTGCCTTCTTGCTGCGCCTTTTTTATAAATCTTTTGTTTTCTCTGATTCCATCTAAGGCTTTTTCATGACCGTCCCGGTCGGAAATCTCGTAAGATAGATTAGCTCGAATACCGGTCTGACGGATTGCTTCAGTAATTATATCTAAACTTCCATCAATAAGATTGCTGCTGGCGTGATGGTCAAAAATAGTGGTAGTTCCTTTTTTGATACAATCCAGGAGAGCATAAATTGAACTACAATATATATCTTCTTCATTTAAAACCTTATCCAATCTCCACCATAGTTTTTCTAAAATTTCCACAAAATTTTTAGGTGACTGGTCAGTTTTAAGGTCCATACCTCGGGCAAAAGTGCTATAAAGATGCATGTGGGTATTAATCATGCCCGGCATTATTATCTTACCCTGCACATCTTTATATTCTGCTTCAGGATATTTCGAAATTAATTTTTCTGTCTCTCCGATAGCAATAATATTCTCTCCCTCGATTACTACTCCACCGTTAGAGATAACCCGGGAATCTTTATCAAAAGTAAGAACCGTTCCGTTTCCGATTATCAGCATTTTTCTCCCTCCTTCCTTTTATTATGTGCCACCATTTCGTTATGATAGATTTCTGCAAGTTCTGGTGCGTATAGCAATACACCCCTACTTCTTTTTTCCAAACTTGAAACTTGTAACTAGCAACCTGCAACTTATATCTTTAATTGGGCGATTGGCAAATAGGTAAATTGGTTAATTTAATAACTATACTATGTGCTATAAATTGAGATTGTCAATTTTTATCCTTCAATCATTTTTTGGGAAATTTTATTGGCTCTTTCTGCCAATTTATCTTCATCGACATTAACCAATCTTCCATCGCGAACTACAATCTTACCATTAACTATAGTAATATCCACAATCTGAGAGTCACCGGAAGTTACCAGAGCAGAAACAGAATCAGACAAACCCCCGGCAAATCCCAATCTTTTTGTATTGATTAGAAACATATCTGCCGCTTTCCCTTCTTCAAGACTGCCAATCTCCGGCTGGTTAAGGACATTACGACCACCATTAGTAGCCATACTAAGCACCTCTTCGGCAGATATACCGGAGATACCAAAAATTAAGCGATGCATTAGAAGGGCCGATTTAAGTTCAGCAATCATATTAGATGAGTCATTACTGGCACTACCATCAACCGCTAATCCCACTGCTACTTTCTTTTTTAACATATAAGGGATATTCGCCGCGCCAGAAGCTAATTTCTGATTAGATACCGGACAATGAGCTACTCCTGTTCCTGTTTTAGCTAATAAATTTATTTCTTTTTCGTTTAGGTGGACACAATGAGCAAACCAAACATCATCTCCCAGCCAGCCGACTTTTTCCATATAATCCAGTGGCCGCAGGCAAAAAGTTTCCTGACAAAATTCATCTTCATCTTTAGTCTCTGCTAAATGAGTATGACTCTCCACTTTATAATTCCGAGCCAGTTCAATCGATTCTCTTAAAAGATTTTCAGTAACCGAAAACGGGGAACAGGGAGCTAAAACCACTCTTTGCATGGCAAAAGGCTTGTAATCATGAAATTTTTCGATAACCCGCTGAGAATCGGCCAAAATCTCTTCTTCTGTCTGCACTACTGAATCCGGAGGCAATCCCCCATCTTTTTTACTTAAAGACATGGAACCTCTACTTCCATGAAATCGGATACCAATTTCTTGAGCTGCTCTGAATTCTTCATCTACCAATTTTTTTGGCTGGCTTTTAGGAAAAACATAAAACTGGTCAACCGCGGTGGTGCAACCGGTCTTTAGAAGTTCCCCC
>DAOUWX010000248.1 GCA_030666935.1 Atribacterota bacterium
ATACATTGAGTTAAAGCATCACCACCGCAGACGGCTGTTATGTGAGGGGGTAAGGATAAAGTGAGTTCGGGGTCTACCAGAGCTACTTCCGGAATGAGCCAGGGGTCTCTTATACTCTTCTTTAAATCAAGTTTAGTGTTAGTGATTACCGCATTTTTAGTCGCCTCTGAGCCGGTACCCGAGGTAGTGGGAATGGCGATAAAGGGGATGGTTTTGCGTTGAAATTTTCTGCCTTTTCCTTCGATTTCCTGATAATCAGCCACTGAACCTTCATTGGTCACCATTGCTGAAATAGCCTTACCGGTATCCAGGACGCTTCCTCCTCCCAGGGCTATAATTAAATTGCATTTTTCTTTTCTGGCAAGTCCTGTTCCGGTATCAACTGTTTTTACTGTAGGGTCAGAGGGGATATTTTCATAGATTGCATATTCTAAATTATTTTCTGTAAGTAAATGAGTCAAGCGGTTCAGTGCCCCGCTTTTTCTCATCGCACTTTTACCCAATACTATTAAAGCTTTACTTCCTAATCTTTTCGCCTCTGCTCCAACTTGAGATAGTCCTCCCGGACCAAAGATAATTTTCCCCGGAGCATAAAATTCTCCTATTTCAATCAAATCTAGCCTCCTTACAAAAATATAATTAATTTAAATTAACTTTATAATTATTTTTCTGTTAAATATATACGGAGCATATTGAGAGCGCGGCGGGCTGAGCGTAAACGGATCAATTGACGATTTCCGAATAGCTGATGTTTTTGATTAATAGTCTTTTTGCCATCAGCCAAAGCCATATAGACCAACCCCACTTTCTTCTTCTTGGTTGCTCCTCCCGGACCGGCAATACCGGTAATGCTGATTCCTATATCACTGTGGCAACATCTTTGTGCACCTTCCGCCATTAATTTAGCCACTTGCCTGCTTACTTCTCCATATTTTTTAATTACTTCCGATGGTACTTTTAGCAGATTTTCTTTAACCCTGACATTATAACTTATCACCCCGCCTTGAAAATATTCAGAACTTCCCGGTATTCGGGTAATCATCTCTCCCATCATTCCCCCGGTGCAGGATTCAGCTACCGCTATTTTTAATTTTTTAGTCTTTAGTAAATTTCCCACTACTTCTTCGATGGTCTCTTCGTTGCTTCCATAAACATAATTATCCAATATTTTGGTTAATTGATTAACTGAAGATTGTAATAGTTTTTCTACTTCTTTTTCGGTGGGAGCCTGGGTAGTTACCTGGACCTGAATATCTTCCGGATTAGCATAGATACCAAAAGAAAAATTAGTTTGTTTGTTTATATAGTCGCGGATAAGTTCATTAACTGATGACTCTCCAAGACCAGTAATCTTTAAAATTTTTGATTTTTTAATTATAGAGGGTGGAAATTTTTCTTTTAGATAAGGGATTAGATTTTCTTCTATCAGATTTTTCATCTCATGGGGGACACCGGGAAAAGAACATACAATTTTGTTGTCTTTTTCCAGAATCATGGCCGGGGCAGTGCCATGTTGATTAATGATAATTTTTACTCCTTCCGGAAGGTAGATTTGCTTGAGATTGCTCGGAGAAATTGTTTTATTAATTTTTTTCAGAATTCTTTTTAAATTTTTTTCAGCTTCCGGATATTTTTTCAGTTTAAGATTTAAAGTCTGGGCAATGGTTTGGTAAGTAATATCATCTTCCGTAGGTCCCAGTCCACCGGTAGTAATTATTAGGTCAGAACGTTGAAGGGCGAGTTTTAAAGTGGATAATAAAGATTCAGGATTATCACTAACAGCCGAAATATGTTCTAAATCAATACCCAATTCAACTAATTTTTTGGCAATAAAATTAGCGTTGGTATCGGTGATCTGCCCTCTCAGTATTTCGCTGCCAATACTGATGATTTCTGCTTTTATCAATTTATTTATCTCTCCTTAATTAACCATCTATGTCTTCTTGTCCAATACGGCACGCCGTGTCGCTACTAAATACTATTTACTACTTTTTATTATATATTTAAAATCTAAAGAAGAAAAGAAAAAATATAAATAAGTTCGAAAGTAATTTAAGGTTCGATTTTATTCATTCTTAAAGCGAGGTTATTTCTAATTTGATTTACGAAAATGTGAGCTTCTCGAACCGGAAGGGGTAATCTATATTTAACTATACATTTTAAGATAATTTCTATAGAATTAGGCAGGTCAATTTTATGCCCGGGAGATATAAAAATAGGCTTGACTTTTCTTCTTGTTCTTAACACCACTCCTAAAACTTCTTCACCCTCCTTCAATAGAGCATAATCTCCTTTTTCCTCTCCGACTGAAGTATATTTTCCGCTTAACCTGGATTTAGCACAGCCAATAGCAGGCCTATCTAAAAATAGTCCTAAGTGAGTAGCAATTCCCATTCTTCTAGGGTGAGCTATCCCCTGACCGTCGAAGAGGATAACATTAGGCGCAATTTTAATTTTTTTAAAGGCCTCAAGTAAACTTGGTCCTTCCCGAAAGGTAAGAAGTCCGGGGATGTAAGGAAAGTTTACCGGAGAAACAAAAAATTGTCTTTCAATTATTTTTAAATTTGGAAATTCGAAAATTATTACCCCTGCTATCATCTTATTTTGATAATAGCTAACATCTGCCCCGGCTATTTTGTCGATTTTACTGAAAGATTTCTTTAGAGATATATTAGATTTTAAATCTTTCTGAATTTTAATGGCTTCTTGAGGGCTGACTTCCCAGGAGTGTAAATTTAGATATTTCAAAATTAATTTATCCTCCAAATTATGTTAATGTAAACTTTATTGGGGTGGTTATACAAAAGAATAATTATTATTTTTTATCTTTTTCTTTATTCTCTCCCTCTCTCTTAACTCAATACTCGATACTCTATACGCGATACAAACTTATTTAGGCCACTGTTTTTTAGGAAAATAATTATAATTAAGGAAATACCGGTTAATTACTGCATTTGGCCATTGGCTGATTATTACCATTTTTTTCTTGGTTAGAAACCTGCGTATTTCAATATACTTAGCAAAAGTAATAAAATCTTTATAGCTTCCTACAAATTTTTTAGGCCAGTCTTTAGCCAGGGGATGTAGGGGGTTTTTAATGCTTTTATTTAATTCTCGGTATCTTTGGGGCATATCTTTTATTTTGATTCTTTTACCAATCTTTTCAAAGGTTACTTCCGGATGTAATTTCTCCCATCCCAAAGGCAGCGACCCGTGTTCACCCCATTGGACATTTATCCTGGCCCTTTGGTTGCGGAGATTGGCATCTTTAACCGCTTCTTCAGTGAAGAGGATAGC
>DAOUWX010000146.1 GCA_030666935.1 Atribacterota bacterium
AGGGAAGGGCAATGATCAGGTGAGATTTGAAGTATCTATTGCTGCTCTAAATCCTAAATTGCAGGTAATTGCTCCGGCTCGAGAATGGGGATTTACCCGGGACGAAGAGATTGAATATGCTAAAAAATATAATATTCCTGTTCCCGTAGATGTAGATAATCCTTACAGTGTTGACCAGAACTTATGGGGCAGATCTATTGAATGCGGAATATTAGAAGATCCCTGGGTAGAGCCACCGGAAAAAGGAGTTTACGAATGGACGGTAAACCCGGAAAAGGCTCCTGATATACCAACTTATCTGGAGATATATTTTGAAAAAGGAGTACCGCAGAGTATAAATGGAGAGAAAATGTCTCTGACGAATTTAATTTTGAACTTAAATAAAATTGGAGGAGAAAATGGAGTAGGACGAATAGATATGGTAGAGAATAGATTAGTTGGGATTAAATCTCGAGAAATCTATGAATGTCCGGGTGCAATTATCTTATTAAAAGCGTATCAGGCCTTAGAAGGGTTGGTTTATCCTCGAGAATTATCTCATTTTAAACAGATTATTTCTCAAAAATATTCTGAATTGACTTATTATGGTCTATGGTTTTCCGCCTTGAAAGAGGCCCTGGATGGTTTTGTAAAAATGATTAAAGAGAAGGTAACCGGGACCATAAAAGTAAAATTATTCAAAGGCAATTGTGTAGTAGTAGGTAGAAAATCTGAAAATTCTCTATACGATTTTAACTTGGCTACTTATGATCAGGGAGATACTTTTAATCAAGATTTTGCCAAGGGATTTATAGAGCTGTGGGGACTGCCTACCAAAGTGTATTCTTCGGTGAATAGGAAATGCAGTGATAAGTAATGAGCGATGAGTGATAAGAGGAAAGAGTTAGTTGGTTACATGGTTACTTGGTTAGTTAGTTTAGGAAAGAAAAGAGAAGAGTACTGTGTATTGAGAATTAATTACTTGATTAATTAATTTATCAGTAAAATGAGGGTTGCAAGGTTGAAAAAAGAAGTAGGGGCGTATTGCCAAACGCCCTTGACTTTAATCTGTGTAATCTGTGCTAGTAATCTGCGTAATCAAATATTGTATTTGGAGGAAGAAGATGGAAAAACTATGGGGTGGAAGATTTAAAAAAAATATAAACAAGGAGATGGAAAAATTTATCTCCTCCCTCTCTTTTGACAAAAAATTAGTTAAATACGATCTCTTGGGGAGTATCGCCCATGTCCAAATGTTAGGGAAATGCAAAATTATCAGTAAGGAAGAAGAAAATAAAATCGTTGAGGGATTAAAGCAAATTCTGAAAGAAGTGCAAGTAAACAAGTTAGAAATTATCACAAGAGAAGCAGAAGATATTCATTCCTGGGTAGAGAATAAATTAAAAGAAAAAATTGGGACTGTTGCCGGGAAGTTACATATTGCCCGAAGTAGAAATGACCAGATAGCCCTCGATGAGCGGATGTATTTAAAAGAAGAAGTTTTAAAAATCCAGGATTTACTTAAAGATTTACAGAAATCGCTTTTGATAACAGCCCGGAAAAACTTGGGAGTAATTATGCCCGGTTATACCCACCTTCAACATGCCCAACCACTACTTTTTTCTCACTACCTGATGGCCTATTTTTATATGTTTGAACGGGATAAGGGGAGGATGCAAGATTTGTATAAAAGGATAGATGTTCTACCCCTGGGCTCTGCAGCATTAGCAGGAACTTCTTTCCCTATTGACAGAAAATATGTAGCCTCTCAGCTTGGCTTTAAGAAAATTTCCGAGAATAGTCTTGATGCAGTGAGTGATAGAGATTTTATTTTAGAGTTTTTATCGGCTTCAGCCATCTTGATGATGCATTTAAGTCGTTTAGGAGAAGAATTAGTCTTATGGTCATCACAAGAATTCAATTTTATAGAATTAGATGATTCTTTTTGTACCGGAAGCAGTATAATGCCACAGAAGAAAAATCCTGATGCTGCAGAATTAATCAGAGGAAAAACCGGGCGAGTCTATGGAAATTTGATAAATCTTCTAACCATGATGAAGGCCTTGCCTTTAGCTTATAATCATGATATGCAAGAAGATAAAGAGCCTTTATTTGATACAGTATCTACCTTAGAAAATTCTTTATTCTTAATGAGTAAGATGATAGAGACTATGCATATTAATAAAAGGAAGATGGAGAAAAGCATTAAGGGAGATTTTTCTACCACTACCGAATTGGCAGATTATTTAGTGAAAAAGGGTTTATCTTTTAGAGAAGCCCATAAATTAGTAGGCGGTATGGTTATTTATTGTTTGGAAAATAAAAAAAATTTGGAGGATTTAACTCTCTCGGAATTGAAATCTTTTCATATAAATTTCGATGAAAAAGCTTTAGAAATATTAAAACCCCAATCTGCTGTTGAGGCTAAAGGTTCTTTTGGAGGGACTTCCTTAAAAAGAGTAAAAGAGTCTATCCGAAAGGCTAAAAAGATATTGAAACAAAAATTATAATTAATACTTACTTATTCTAATATTATTTTTCCACTTTTATCATTTCGTAGGAATTTTATTTTTAATATCCTTCCTTTGTCATTCCCTCGATAGAGGGAACCCAGCATCATTACTTTCTTTCATGATGTTTTCTTCAGATAATTTAGGAATTTCCATTTTATACATTTAATAATAAATTAAATGCACTGTTTTTAACGCTTTGATTTTTCGTGCTCTCAAAATATTATTATTGGTCTGCTGAAAAGAGCAAGTAAAACAAGGGTTACAGAAACTTTTAAAAAAAATATGAAAAAAAATTAAAAAATATTCTAAAAAAAGAAGGATTTTTGAAATAGATGTAGTATAGTATAATGTATAATGTATAATGTATACAATTATACAAATTAAATCTAAATTCTCAAGATATAAATGTTTTAAATTATCTTGGATTGTGAGATGTGAATAGTGGAAAATAATTTAAGAATAGAAGGGTATGAATTATTAAGCCAAAAAGTTTATCGAGCACTAAAAACAGAAATTATAAAAGGCTCATTAAAACCGGGAACTAAGCTATCAGAAGGAAAAATTGCTGAGCAGATGGGGGTGAGCCGGACTCCGGTAAGGGAAGCTTTAAGAAAATTAGCTGCTGAAGGATTTGTTAAAATAAGTCCCAATCAAGGAGTCGTGGTAAGTAATGCTTCCGTTGAGGATGTTCAAGAGGTTTTGCAAATTCGTGGTGTTTTGGAGGGTTTAGCCGCCCGCTTAGCAACCAAAACGATTAATGAAGAAGAGATTAAGGAATTAGAAAAATATCAAAAACGGATGGAACATTATATTAATAAAGATAATGTTTTAGCGTTTAGTGAAATGGATGCGGAGTTTCACGAATTAATTTTAAATATCTGTGGGAATAATCGGTTGATTCAAATTCGAGAAAATTTAAGCGACCAGGCTCATAGGTATCGAATTAGATCTCTTAGTGTTCCGGGAAGACTTAAGTATTCTTTCAAAGAACATCAAGAAATTGTAGAAGCGTTGAAGAGAAAAAATAGCAAACAAGCTGACAGATTAAGCCAAAAACATATTGAAAGTGTACTAAAAAACATTTTAACCCATGAAATAAAAAAATGAGCTGAAACAATAATTAATTGTTTACAAAATAATATAAAAAAAGAAAAGGAAGGTAGAATATGTTTTGGACACAAGAAAAATTATATGAAGAAATTTATAATTTAATCGTCGATACTTGCTTAAATATTGCTCCTGATGCAAAAGATCTTCTTCAACAAACTCTGAAAAAAGAAACAAATGATACTGCAAAAAGTATGTTGCAAACCATGTTAGATGATTCTGAGATGGCAAGCAAAGTGGATAAACCCATTTGTCAATCCCCAGGCTATGCAACAGTTTATATTTCTTTCGGTGAGAATGCAAACTTAGAAGAGATTAAAGAACTTAAAGAGATATATGCAGAAGCACTTAGTAAAGCAACTAAAAATGGCTACTTACGACCTAGTATGGTTCATCCGTTAACCCGTAAAAATCCGGGAGATAATTCAGGTGTTGGAATTCCAAATTTTGAGATAAAATTTGTTAAAGGGCAAAGGTATATAGAGCATATTTTAAGTTTTAAAGGGTGTGGAGCAGAACTGGGTAATGCAATGAAAATTATGACCACTGCTCAGTTAGGTAAAAATTATGTAGGACTTAAGAAACTAGTCATAGAGACTGCATTAGCTGCCGGAGGAAAACCTTGTCCGCCATATGTAATTGGAGTGGGAATTGGCGGTCAAATGGACGTAGCCTGCAAGCTCGCTCGTCAAGCTGTGAGCATAAGAGATTGGCGAGATTCTAATCCTGATCCAATGTTAAAAGAATTAGAAGAAGATATTTATGAAAAAATAAATTCACTTAAAATTGGTGCCGCAGGTACTGGTGGTGATACTTCATGTTTAGCTGTAAAAATTGAAATGGTAAGTACACATACAGCTATTTTACCAATCGGAATATCTTTTCATTGTTGGGTAGCACGCCGTGGTGGTTTGAGGTTTTATCCTGACGGTAAAAAAGAAATACTATTTAGGGGGAATTGATGATGAAAGAAGTTAAATTAAGCACTGCTCTTAGAGAAGAAGATATCCGAGATCTTAGAATAGGGGATGTGGTCTATATTAGTGGGATTATTTATACTTCTCGTGATATGGGACACTTAAAGATAATTGATGTTACAGAGAAAAGTGAAAAATTACCAATAGATTTTCAGGGAGGAGCAATCTTTCATGCCGGTCCTGTTGTAAAAAAACAAGGAGACAAGTATGAAGTCATTGTCATCGGCCCAACAACCAGTATTCGGATGGAACCTTATTCTGATTTTATTGGTGGCTTGGGAGTGAAAGCAATTATTGGCAAAGGAGGCATGGAAGAAGGTACTTCTGAAGCCTTAAAGAAATTCGGAATGATATATCTACAAGCACCTCCGGGTTGTGCCGTGGTATTAGGAGAACAAATTAAAAGAGTCAAAGATGTATTTTGGATGGAATTAGGTGTGCCTGAAGCACTATGGGTTTTGGAAGTAGAAAATTTCGGTCCTTTGGTTGTAGGAATGGACTCTAAAGGTAACAGTATTTATCGGGATATAAAAATTAAGGGAAAAAAATTAATAGAAAAAATGTTTTAGAAAGTAGGTAAAATAAAATGCGTGAAGTAAGTGCAAAACAAATTAAAGAAAAAGTTAAGG
>DAOUWX010000333.1 GCA_030666935.1 Atribacterota bacterium
ATAATTAAAGGATTGAGTGGAATCCTTAATTAATCCAATCACCCAGGCTCAAAGAAAACCGCCTATATTTGCTAAAGTTAGCAATAAACCTGTTATTTTACCTATTTCCTGTCCTTTTTTCACCAGATCTATAGCTAAAGTATTTAGCATGGGTCTTACGGGTCCATTAAACATACCAAGAAGTGCTATAATAAATATTTTGTAAATCCCTGGAACTTTTATTAAACAATAAACACTTAATCCTAAACCAATTACAATCAGCTTAACAAAAAACACTTTATTTTTTATTCGATCAAATATAAAAGGGATGAATATTGCTGAAAAAATCCCGGTGAATATCATTAAAGCAGAAGACCAGGAAGGTTGAAAAAAAAATTCTTCCTGTTGTAAATACTGAGGAAGCCAGCTAGTTAAACCAAAATAGGTTAAAGTTGTAACAAAATAAAATAAACCCACATAATATACTCGCCAATCTTTTATGATTAATGAAGAAAAACCAAAATGTTTCTCAATTAATCGATCACTACTTTCCAAAAGTGAGCGATTGTTTAGATATATGATCAGAATGAGTAAAGGAATAAAAGAATAAAAGATGATGATCCACTTCCAATAAATTTTAATTAATGGTGTGAGAAAGAAAACAAAAATAATTCCACTAGCCATCCCGGTACTTGCCATGCCTAAACCTTTACCATAATGCTGTTTTGGAAATTTTGATTTAATTATTTTGTTAATAGTAGGTCTCACAATAACTACACCCAAACTTTGAATGGAAGTTAAAATAAAAAATTGAAAATAATTTACACTAAGCCCTTTTAAAATTCCGAGAATTCCCATTAAACAAAGGGAGATTAAACTGCTTTTATATGAACCCCATTTATCCACAAATATGCCAATAAAAATCGAAAAAACTACAAAAGCTATACTGGGAATAGCGATTAACAATCCTACTTCCGCATTGGAAATAGCAAAACTTTCTTTTATTTCATTTATTAAGGGAGGTAGAGAAAAGAAGGATACGCCAACGGCAAATTCAGATAACCAACAAATCAATCCTATCCAAACTAATCGTGACGAATAATCCTTTAGAGAAGCACTTTTGTAGTTTTCTTTCAACTCAGTACGCTTTATTTTTAATTCCTCCATCAGTTAACCTAAATTCGATTACCCTTATATCCCAATCGTATAGATATCTTTTCACTTATCTCGATAAGAGCTTCTTTTAGATTATTTTGTGCATTTTTATCTATCCTGAAAATAGGGCTTGAAATACTAAGGGCAGCTATTACTTCCCCTGGATAATTCCTAAACAGTGCCCGTTATTCTTTCAAATGCCTACCTGATAACGTTATCCTGCATATAGTCATTCCAGACATTTTCAAACCAACTGTTCTCCCCCGGGATAGGTTTAACATGGTCCCATTTAAACTCACATGTTCCATCTCTATAATGAACCTTCTGAATTTTCTGATTTAGAGAGCCTTCATCCAGAGTAAACCGGAACTCATCTGAAATATTATTAACCGGTAGGGTTCCCTTTGGATCTTTTATCAAATAAGAACCACGGCTTCGACCACCCTTCTCAATATAATCCTTGATGGCAGATAAGTAGACAAACTGTGTAATAAGTAGGTCATAATTTTGAAAAGCATGCCCCAGTTCCTCTGATGAGGATAGTTGGGTCTGTTTTGTTAGTTCTGAAAGCTGCTTTTTGGCTTCTTCGGCACCTTCACGGACCGATTCCAGTGAACGGATATGAGCCCCCCGTCGTGTCATACGTTCGCTAATTTCCCGGCGTATATTCAGAACATTGCTTTTACTCCGAGAACTACCTAAAAACTGTTGACCAAGATTAATTTTCTCTTCAATTTGCCTCTCAGTAGTTTGTAGAAAAACATGGGTCTTTTGCGGAGAATCTTGATACCTTGCCGTAATGTATTGAGCCGCCCGGGTACTTCCCACCTGCCCCGAATTTAATGCACTACCACCGGGACGGTAAACACCGTGACTCCCATTAACCTCACCAACCGGGAAGAAATGTTCAAGATTGCTTTCCCACCAATAATTACCATAAAGACCGCCATTATTATGCTGGGCGCAGACTGCTATTTCCAGATATTCTTTAGTAATATCAATATTGTGCTCCTTATAGAGATCAATTGCCGGCTGATTCATGCGCGCCAATCTTTTAATTGGAGTTCCAAATAAGGCGTTTGAGTTTTTTAGATACTGGTAACTTTCTTTGCCCAGTAAGGCGAAGTCCAGTTCACCGCTTTTACTTCCCCAGCCGGAATTATGCATAAAATCAAGCCATACCCTGCGATTATTGATAACCGTTTCATTGTAAACAAGAAAATCGATCAGCGAAGAACCAAAACCATGAATCTTTTTCGGGTCAAAAGGCCACTGGTATCCTTTTAAAAAAATTGCATCGAGCATGGTTC
>DAOUWX010000089.1 GCA_030666935.1 Atribacterota bacterium
AGAGTAGGGGAGGTAGGTTTATGGCTGAGTTAAATTTAAGACAACCTGCCGTCGCAGGTAGCTTTTATGAAGGTGACTCAAAATCTTTAAATAAACAGATTGAAAATTGTTTTTTGCATAAATTGGGACCCGGTGAAATTCCTCTGACAAATCCTAAAAGAAAAAGCAATATTGTTGGATTAGTTAGCCCACATGCGGGTTATATGTATTCAGGACCCGTTGCGGCTAACGGCTTTTATAAAATTGCTTTAGGTGGTAAACCCGACATCATTATTATATTGGGTCCTAATCATCGTGGCTTTGGAGAAAATATTTCTATTATGACAGAAGGAAAGTGGAAAACACCATTAGGGGAATTGGAAATTGATATAGAAACGGCAGAAGACATTTTAAAAAACTCCAAAATGATTAAAAACGATAAAAAAGCCCATCATTATGAACATTCCATAGAAGTCCAATTACCTTTTATTCAGTACATTTACGGTAATAATATAAAATTCGTACCAATTTGCATGACTCGTCAGGATATTGATACGGATATAGAAATTGCCCAATCGATTTATTCTTCTGTAGTTGATAAAAATGTTTTAATAATTGCCAGCTCAGACTTCACCCATTATGAACCACAAGAATATGCTGAAAACGTTGATAAACAAGCAATAAATGCCATTCTTGAATTCAATCCCAAGAAACTATATGATATGATTTATCATCAGAATCTTACTATGTGTGGCCCTGGTCCGATTACTGTGATGCTTATTGCCTGTGAAACATTGGGTTTTAAAAAGGCTGAGTTGCTAAAATATGCTACTTCCGGAGATGTTTCGGGAATGTATGACCAGGTAGTTGGTTATGCCTCTATAATCATCAGAAAATGACCAGCTCTTTAGTATAAAACTGAAGGATTTTCTATTTTTTAAAATATATTTATAGGAAAAGAAGAATTATATAAAATTTTGTAGTATCGTAGTATTAGCAATATAGTTGTCTTAAAAAATTAATTATTTTAGATATACAAAAATGTTATATAATTATAAAAAAGATTAAAAATCTCTTTATTTTTCTAAAAAAATATAAAAAATATTGTATAAGGAGGAATATTATGAAATGTAAAAGAATTATTATTTTAGCAATTCTTGTTTTAACTATCCTCTCTTTATTTCTATCATTTGTTTGTGCCCAGGTTTGGGATATCGATTTTTCTCCTAACATTACTCCGGTTGCTAGTAAAGTTTCATCGATGATTCGAGAAACATACTTAAAAGATAATTATTCTAATGACATAAGCACTACAACACAATATGATGATATCAATATGAGTAAATCGTCGGGAACATTTACAATAACAGAAGGGCAGGGGAACATTATTGGGGACATGAATATAACTAGATTGTCGATATCAAAAAAAGTAGGATTTTCTTCTGTAGATGATGTTATGACCGCTGTAACTATTAATAATATTGGAAAAGATCCTAATGCTCCTCCCATTACCATTGGCTCTTCCGTAGAAGATGTTATTAATGCTATGGGGACCCCTGAATCTATTCAAATATCTTTTAAATCTTTTAAATATCGATATTCTACTGTTTGTTTTGATGACGATTGGAAAGTGCAATCCTGGGATAATCGATATGGCAATTTAAAAGTAAATTTGGAAAAAGAAAACGATGATGAATTAGATATTGGTGAAGATTTAATAGATGAAATATTTAAAATTACCAATGATAATCTAAGCGAAATATCTAAAGCCTTAACTACAGATAAAGATGTTGCGGAAATTATCAAAGAATTCCAGGAGCTTTTAGAAAACCAGTAAATTTAAATAAATTAATATATAACTAAAAACGATTATATCTTAAAGGTATTTGAATACTGGTTTTTTTTATTAATTTTTTGAAACTATTTCTATTATAACAAAAAAGGAAAGTTTTTCTTTAGCTAGAATTGAGATCCAAAAATTAAGATAAATCTAATATCTCAACATATAAAAGAGAAGAGACGATTAAAACTCTTCTCTTTTATATGGGTGTACTAATCCTTTTCCCTGGATGAATAGAAGGAAAATCCATAAAAAAATATAAAGGAGTAGATTCATGAAAAAGAAATTATTTTATAGTCTGGTCTTTATATTGGTTGTTTTTTTAATGGTCAATTATTCTTATTGCGTTCTAAATGGGAACGCTTCCTCAGAAGAATTAACCGAATCAGAAAAATCTTTAATAAATAAGTTCGGTTATGGAGGAAATTATGTAAAAAGATGGCCAGATGGGATTGTCTATGTGTATAATGGAACAACCTACAAGGGTTTGCCAAAGATTATTAAAACTATTAATCAAATAATAGGAGATAAAACTATTTTTCAGTTAAGTAATGATAAAAAAACAAGTCAGGTAGTTGTTGAATCATATGCCTCAAGTAAATATGCTGCAGAATATAAATGGAGTTGGGAAGGGTATAATTTAGAAAAATGGGTAATTATACTTAGTAATAAGTATATTCATGATAGCAAAAATAATAAGTTCTTCTTATCAATGTTTATTCAGATTGCCGGTTTCAATTTTAAGGCAGATGAAAAAAAATATGGGAAATGGTGGGAATTTTCAATTGATAGAAACGTAAAAAAAATGTTAAAAGCTTTATATAAAGTCCCTCCGGGTTATAATCTGTTAACCGGAAAAGTTAAATAAATTAGACTATTCTCATTTAACTTTACTTTTGGAAGGGGAGGAGAAGAAAATGAGTGGCAGTAAATAAATTACTATCGTTCAAATGAGCAACTGCCATACTTATATAGACATATACTGCCCAAAAGACCAAGGAACAGACTATAAACAGTAAGTAAAAATGCACTTTGTGCATATTACAGTAAAATAGAGACGTTTTTACCGTAAATCGTGAACTATTATTTCGGTAATTTTAAGCCAGTGTTCTATTATAAATGAATGACTAAGTTTTATGAAAAATATAAAAAGTACCGGAGAAAATAAATTGATAGAATCGTATAATTTTGGAAAAATAGTAATTAATGGTAAAGAATATCATTCCGATATTATTATTTATAAAAATATTATTGATGATAAATGGTGGAGGAAGGAAGGGCATAATCTTTGCATTGACGATATAAAGGAAATAATAAATAAAAAACCTGACGTTTTAATTATTGGAACAGGTAATTTCGGATTAATGAAGGTACCAAAAGAATTAATAGAAAAAATAAAGTCGTTTGGTATAGAACAAATAATTGTAAAAAAAACCGGGGAGGCATGTAAAGAATATAATAAACTTTATAAAAATAAAAATATAGTTGCTGCTTTTCATTTAACCTGCTAATTGGTAATAAAGTAATATTAATATAATAAAAACCTTCCCTTCAAAGTTAATAAATCGGAAAAAATAAGGGAAATATAATAAAATGTATATTACTATACATAAGATATATTATAGGACGTTGTAAAATTGAAAAAAAATATATAATTCTCGTTTTTGTCATTGCGAACTCCGATTTATCGGAGTGTGGCAATCTCGTAATACCTATCTGTCATTGCGAACTTTCGAAGAAAGTGTGGCAATCTCATCATTCCACTTTGTAATTCTCACACACATTCTGTCATTCCCGCGCAGGCGGGAATCCATCCTTAGTATTTCTTTGTTTTCTTTTTTATTATTTCTCGGTAAATTTCATTGCCAGTATCAATCCCGCTCCACTTTTTGTTATTTTTTTTCTCTCTATGTCATTCCTATTGCCCCTTCTGTCATTCCCGTGAAAACGGGAATCCATCTCTCTCTTAACTAAATACTAACGGCTAACGGCTAAATACTAACCAAAACGCCGTAACCCCTACAAATAAAGCCTTTGAATAATTATAAAAAACGCTCAAATATTGCATATATGAAGAAAATTTGACTTGCCCCTTATGATTGTACCTTTTTTGTAAAAGACCCCCCTTAAAATCAAAAATTCGAGGCCTTTTTTTGTAATCCAATAAAAAACCCCTGCTCTTTTGGGGCAAGGGTTTTGATAACTATTTTTTTATTTTAATTTATTCTTAATGCGTTCCATTATTGCTCTATTTCGCATAAGTTTCCAAGAAGTAAAATAATTATTAGTGTTTTTACGAACGTATTCGTCTAAATTTTTATTTGTTTCTTGTTTAAATTCCTTTAAACCAAGACCGCTTTTTGAAATAAATTCTTCAAAGTTATTACTTTTAGTATATTTTTTCATGAAAGCAGATGTAAAGATTTCTTCATAAGAATATTTCCCATTAATTTCCTTTATTTTTTTAATCAAATCATCGCCATACCATTTAAAATCCACTATTTCACCTCCTTTTTTAAAATTTCAGATCCTTTAAAAATATTTTTCCTTATATTAAGAATTTCTACAGAATATCTATCGTCTGGAAACTTTTTTTCTAATTCAGAAATGAAATCATCTAAAGATTTTTTAACTTCTTTAACTTCAAATTGATCTTTGAATTCTTTTATCATTAAACAATTATTTATTAAATTACCTAATATAATTTTTAACTGATCCTCTTTTTTCGCAGTCATGTAATTATAACCAGCTGATATATAAAAAAGAATAGCATCTGAATATTCTTTCTTGTCGACCGCCCGTATTCCTAAATTATGATAGTTTAATCCTACTGCAAAACTTGATTGACGGTCTAATAGATCAAACATATCTTTTATTTGTTTTTCTTTTTTTTCAAAGTAATTGTCTAAAATATTTTTATTCTTTTTTTCAATATTATTACTTTTTATATCAATGATATTTGTTAATTCTTCTTTTAACTTATTTTCCATTTCTACACTTCTACTTTTTTGAACTCTTTGAGACATAAAATGTAATATAATTGGTATTACAATTCCAACTATTACTATTATTAGTGCACCGTATAATATTAGCCTATTCCAAGCATTATTGTAAAATGTATCAACCATATTTAAAAATGTGGATATATCAGTATTTGATATTTCCATAATATTATAGACCTCCTATCCTTATTTAATATTTTTATTTAAATAAAAAAGCAGTTTTTCCTCCCCTGCCCTTTTGGTTGATTAGGGCTATTATTTGCATAAATTTATCCATTTATATAACTCTTTTATTTCCCCTAAAACTTTTTTCTTTTAGGGATATTGCATAACGTCTTGCATGTTTGCGAAGTGCCGAAGGCATTTGGTTGAGCATAGTAAATCGCAAATACGCTATTAGCGAAGTACGACAATTTTTTAGAACTAATCAATTGAGAACGATACTTCAAGTGATACCCCTCCTGTACCTGCCGAAATACTAAACCCATTTGCCTCCATTTTCTTGGCTAAGGATTTTAAAGCAGATATAAACTGATTAATCCATTCTTCAAGTCTACCAATAATAGATGGTAACTTAGCCGCCCCTGCATTGAGAAATGAAGTTAACCGTAACATTTTTACAAATGCAGGGCCAAGGTTATTCTCTTCAATTAATTCTTCAATTTTTCTAAGTTCCTCCTCCATGAACGGGTCAATATATTCATTGATTACTTGAGCCATATGGGTGTTCATTTCTCCTGTAAATTCCCATTCTTCTAATACTGGGTAAACCTCCGAAGCAGTTTGTTCGCTGGCTCCAACTGTCATTGGAAAAACAAAAATTAACAAATAAGTGAGAAAAACGAAAAACAAATAATCTTTTTTCAGTTTCATAATAATCCTCCTCGTATAATATATTTATAATAATTAAATATTAAGTGAATGAATTTATAAAAAATTAAAATAAATATTCAACATTCATACTAATTCATCTCTAAGGATTTTTACATTTATCACATAAACAACTCGGGTCATGGAATGCAACAGTCACAATTAATTTATCCCAAAAAAGCATGCCCCAGTAATGAAAATTATTGTACTCAGGAAGATCGACATATTTATAATCAAAAACCCCAGGATATTGTCCTCTTGACGGGGAAGTGCTTATGTAATATAAAAATTCCGGTGGAGGTTTTTCATCTACGGAAATGAATTTAAAAAGTCTAGGTGTATTTTCTGGTAGAAATCTCCCCGTTTCTTTAAAAAATAAACCCCTTGTTATTTTCCATATGATTCTGCGGATTCGTTTTCCGTTGAATCTTTTAATGATTTTATTATCTGGTAAAATAATATTTTGATTAAATTCCCCAAGTACCATTATATTAATTTTTTTACTCTCAGGTCTTTTCATCCGCTTGGATATATCCTTCCATATTGAACTTCCTGAGTAAGAACCGATAGTAAGAGGAGCTAACGAATGAACAAAATAATCTTCGTCCATTTGATAGGAATTATTACATGATATATGAGTAGGCAATGTAAACAAATTAGGATTATGCATCTTTCTTATGCTTTTAGCATAAAACTGTTTTAGAGGGACATGATCATCGTCAATATTTCCCTTTAGTTTTTTACCACATAAATAACAAATATCTATTTTATTCTCCATATTTAGAACTCTTGCATGCTATTTATAATTATAAATGCAGATAACTTTTCTATATTCACTATCCGACAAATCTTTCAAAAACCCTCTTTTTTAATAAACTCATTTATAAATCCCCTGTTCTTTTAATGCAAGGACTCGGGAAAGTTATTTAGTACTTTATTTAATTAATAT
The DNA here is from genome assembly GCA_030666935.1 of Atribacterota bacterium. Lineage (GTDB taxonomy): Bacteria > Atribacterota > Phoenicimicrobiia > Phoenicimicrobiales > Phoenicimicrobiaceae > Sediminicultor. The sequence continues at coordinate 6,641 of DAOUWX010000089.1, forward strand.
AGGATGTTTATTTAGAAAATTATCTTCTACACCCTTCTTTACTCTAGTGCTACCAAAATTACCTTTGGTCTCAAGAGTAAAATAAGTTGGAAATGGTAAACTAAAATGCACCTTTTCCCATGTAAATATCTGGAGCCAGGTCTCAACATTTGATAAACTATAATTTCTTAAAATATTATAAAAGAATAATAAAAATCTGTCTCCTGCCATATTCTAATTATTTAAGAAGACATTGGAAGCCTGGACTTATCAGACTTCTTTCGAAAATAGAAAAAAATTATCAGATTATTAAATTGAAATATTATCACTTTACGAAAGGCCATCAAAGGCAATAGTGTTTTTGATAATACTATTCTATATTCCTATTAGAATTTTGACATATTTCGTCGCAGATTTCGTTAAATTGTAACAAGTAGGTTTCCATTTCATTATAATAATCAATAAATAAGGTAAGTGCTCCTAATAATAGTGGTAAGGCTACTGAAAGAGGAATATTCCCCAATTTTTTTCCCAGCTCAAGGACAATTTTTTCCCGGTTTAACTTACTATAAGCACC
>DAOUWX010000138.1 GCA_030666935.1 Atribacterota bacterium
ACAAAAGAAAAGTAGGAGCACGGTGTGCCGTGTCTTCTTGTGCTAACGACTATTCACTATTCACTAACGACTAATTTAATACTCGATACGCAATACGAATGAAAATTTGACAGGAAAAAATAAATATGATATAAATAGACTGACGGTCAGTCTATAAAAGGAAAAAGAGAAAAAGGAAATGCATTATGGCAAGAATTACTAAAGAATATCATGTACGGAAGAACGAAATACTTGATGCTGCTCAAGAACTATTTTTTACCAAAGGATATAAACAAACCTCAATTGAATCTATTATTAAAAAAATCGGTGTAGCCAAAGGTACCATTTATTATTACTTTAGATCTAAAGAAGATTTAATGGATAAATTAGTTAAAAGAATGACTAATCAAATTTTAATAGAAGTGAAAAAGATAACAGGAAGAACAGATTTAGATGCTCTTACAAAATTGAATAGAGCCTATATCGCTACCCGCAATGTAAAATTAGAAAATATAGAACTGATAAAATTGTATTTAAAAGTTTTATATAAAGACGAAAATATAATGCTTAGACACAAGATATATATGAGTAATGTAGAACTGTTAGTACCTGAATTTGCCAAAATTATAAATCAAGGAGCAGAAGAAAAAGTATTTAACACCCCCTTTCCTCGCAAAGCAGCAAGGTTAATCTTTGAATTAGCTCAAATTTTAAGTGATTCGACAGCTAAACTTTTTTTAGGAATGGATGAAAATCCCGAAATTATAAAGAAATTGAAAAAAGAAATAGATATTTATGAAGACGGTATAGAAAGGATTATAGGCGCCAAGAAGGGAAGTATTAATATTGTCGATCGAAGGGCTTTAAAAAATATTATGAAGAAAATAAATATGTGAAAAGATTAAAAGTGATTCGTTTGGAAATTAGCAGAAAAAAATATTGTTTCTATCATTTGAAGCTATCTTCATCCGATAATGTAATATATATACAAAAAAGCTAATTAAGTAAAAAATATCATGATTTTTGATGACGAAAGGAAGGAGTAAAAGGTGTTTAGCCTCAAGCTCGGTCTAAAAAACTTAACTCGCCAGAAAAGAAGAAATTTCATTACTATTTTAGTGATTGCTTTTGCTTTTTTCGTATTTTTATTTATTGATTCCTTAATGGAAGGCATGGAAGAAATGTCTTTTGACAATATAAAGAATTACGATACAGGGAGCATTCAATTGGCTCATCCTGCATACTGGGAAGACAAAGACAAGCTTCCCCTGGAAAATTTAATTTATTTAAACCAGGATATAGAAGAGAGCATAAAAAATATGGATGGAGTATTGGGAGTATCTCCCGAGCTAAGATTTAAGGCCAACCTTAATAACGGGATTGATGAAATAGCGGTCATTGGCATGGGCATCTCTATAGAGCAATATAATGAAGTTTTTGCTACTCAGAATCATGTCGTTGAAGGTTCGATGTTCGCCCCGGGCGAATCAAAAGCGGTCATAGGAATAAGTTTAGCCGAACTGATGGATTTAAAAGTTAATGATTACATTACGCTTCTGATCAGGACGAAAGAAGAAACTTTTAATACCATTGATTTAGAAATTGTAGGATTACTACATACGCCCAATCCGTTGATTAATAATGGCATTGTTTTTGTTCCTTTAGAAGTTGCTCGGCAGGCATTGAATGTGGAGAATGGCATTAGCATGATGGCCGTTAAAATAAAAAAGGGAAAAGAAAATAACCCAACCATAGATAATATTAATCAAATTTTTCAGGAAAAAAACATGAATATTAATGCTTACTCCTGGAAGGAATCTGCGAAAACAGTGATATTTATGAGTACTGCTCAAGATGCTGAAACCGCTGTTATATTAATCATTATTTTAACGATTGGTATGATAGGAATTATTAATAATGTTATCCTGTCCAGCCTGGAGAGGACCAGAGAGATTGGTATGATGAAAGCATTGGGAATGAGAGAATGGGAGATTGTTTTAGTCTTTATGGTAGAGGCAACCGGTTTAGGTATCCTCGGTGGATTAACCGGCTGCTTGTTAGGTGCTGCGGGAGTAGGGTGGATAGTTAAATATGGATATGACTTAGGTTATATAGGCGGAGATATGTCTATGTATGGAATACCGATAATCGATAAACTTTATGGGGTCTGGAATTTTTCTTCTTTTGTTTTCGTATTCTTTTTTGGAATAATTGTTGCTTTACTTTCCAGCATAGGTCCTGCTTACTGGGCAGCCCATAAAGACCCGGTAAAAGCAATTTATCATCGGTAGGTGAAAAAAATTGAAATAAAGAGTAAAATAATGAAAGGAAATTCTATTAAATGTTTTCACTGGATAAATAATTTAAATATAAAAAGGAATTTTTACTGTATTCAAATTTAATAAAGGAGGTTAAATGAAATGTCTTTACTCGTACTAAATAAGGTTAAGAAAATTTATCAGCAGGGGAAAATAGAAGTACCAGCCTTGCGGGGGATTGACTTGATGGTTGAACAGGGAGAGTTTACCACCATTTTTGGTCCTTCCGGCTCCGGGAAAACTACGCTTTTAAATATGATAGGTTGTCTGGATACGCCCACAGAAGGAGAGATTCGTCTAAATGACAAGAAAGTAAGTGATCTTTCCAGAAAAGCACTTGCTATGACGCGGCGTTTCAATATCGGTTTTGTATTCCAAAGTTATAACCTGATTCCGGTATTGACGGCTTATGAAAATGTAGAGTTTGCCATCCGACTAATTGACCATTCTTCGGAATTGCAAATGAAAGAAAAAGTATTGAAAATATTAGCCGAAGTAGGGCTTAAAGGACTGGAATCCCGAAGACCGAATGAACTTTCCGGTGGAGAAAAACAGAGAGTAGCCATCGCCAGAGCGTTAGTAAAAGAACCCAAGCTTATTCTGGCGGATGAACCGACTGCCAATCTTGATTCTGAAAATGCTGCTGGTGTTGTAGACATTATGAGGAAAATGAATAAAGATTTAAACACTACTTTTATCTTTTCTACCCACGACCCTATGGTCATGAAATATGCTAACAGATTTATTAACCTGAAGGATGGTATGATTTCTGCCGATGAGAGGAGGGAGTAAAAGATGTTTAGCTTTAAGCTCGGGCTAAAAAACTTAACCCGTCAAAAAAGGAGAAATGTAATTACAATTATGGTGATTGCCTTTGCATTTTTCAGTTATTTACTTATGGATTCCCTTATGAACGGCATGGAAGAAATATCTTTTGAAAATATAAAGAATTACGATACAGGGAATATCCAGGTAGCTTATCCTAAATACTGGGAAGACAGAGAAAAACTGCCCCTGGAAAATTTAATTTATTTAAATCAAGATATGGAAGAAAGCATAAAGAACACGGATGGAATATTGGGAGTGTCTCCCGAATTAAGATTTAAAGCCAACCTGAATAACGGGATTGATGAAGTAGCAGTTCAGGGTATGGGCATCTCTATTGAGCAATATAACCAGGTTTTTGCAACTCAAAATTTTGTAGTTGAAGGTTCAATGTTTACCCCTGACGAATCAAAAGCAGTCATAGGAGTAAGCTTGGCCGAATTAATGGATTTAAAGGTTAATGATTATATTACACTTCTGGTCAGAACGAAAGAGGATACCTTTAATACCATTGATGTGGAGATTTCAGGTCTGATAAGGGCTCCCAATCCAATGATTAATAACGGGATTGTTTTTATTTCGTTAGATGTTGCCCAGCAGGCATTAAACGTGGGTAACGGGGTTACTATGCTTGCCTTGAAAACAGTTTCCGGAGATGAGGACACTGTCACCAAAGCATTGACGGACAGTTTTAAAAATAAAGATATGGATTTGAAAGCATATTCCTGGAAAGAATCTGCTGCATCAGTCATCGCTTTAAGTGTTGCCAAAAAGGGTGGAATCGGCGCAATCCTGTCAATTGTTCTTCTAATCGGTATGCTGGGTATTATTAATAATGTTATCCTGTCTGCCCTGGAGAGAACAGAAGAAATTGGAATGATGAAAGCCCTGGGAATGAGAGAGCAGGAGATTGTTTTTGTCTTTATGGTAGAGGCTACCGGTATAGGCATACTCGGTGGATTAGCGGGATGCTTGCTTGGATATGCAGGTGTGAGTGCGTTGGTGAAATACGGATATAGTTTAGGCTATATAGGCGGAGATGGTTCTGCATATGGCATTCCCATTCTCGATAGAATTTATGGAACCTGGAATTATCCCGCTTTTGGTTTTTTGTTTGTTTTAGGCGTTATCGTTGCAGTGTTATCCAGTATATTACCGGCATACTGGGCAGCTAAAAAAGATCCGGTAAAAGCAATCTATCATCGATAAGGAGGTAAAAAATGAAATTTTTATGGAATTTAGCCAAAAAAAATCTATCGAGATCCAGGATTAGAACATCAGTTTCTATAATTGCTATTGCCTTTGCTATTCTTGCCGTGGTCTTTGCCCGTGGATTAATCAACGGGCTGTTAGAGTCTTTTTTTGAAAATCATATCCACTATAAAGCCGGACATATACGGGTTATTGATGAGGAATACAAATTAAAAGAGCGTCTCATGTCTTTAAATTATACTTTAGATGGGTTTAATGGTAAAGGTTACTCAGAGATGAGTGAAAAAATAAAGTTAGTGGAAGGGGTGGAGCAGGTTATTCCGCGACTTAAATTTGGTGCCATGGTCAGCCTGGAAGATGAATTAGTCGGCATGATGGGATGGGGGGTTGACCCCGTTGAGGAAATAAAATTTATGGGGATTGATAAAAACATAACCGAGGGCAGGATGGTTCAGGAGGGAAATAAGGAAGTTGTTATGGGAGCCGGGCTATTGGAAAAAATAGGTCGTGAAGTGGGGGAGAAAGTCACCATTTTATACATGACTCCTTTTGGTTCCTTTAAAGGTTCTACTTTTCAGATTGTTGGGAAATATCAAACTGATATACTGGCGCTGAATGATAGACTTTTCTTCCTTCCATTGGGTCAAGCCCAGAGGATTTTAGAGATGCCGGGTGAAGTAACAGAATTACTTTTAATTACTTCAAATCACCATAAAGCTGATTCGGTTTTGCCCGGTCTTAATGAATTGTTTTCTCAAGAAGATGAATCCGGAAAATATCTACTGCAACTTTGGAATAAAGGTTATGATTTGGTTGAACTTTTTGATTTTGCTGTTAAAATGTACAATTCCATCTATATTTTTATTATCATATTGGCCTGTTTTGTATTGGTGAATACACTGATTATGATTATCAATGAACGTACCCGTGAAATCGGGATGATGAGTGCCCTGGGTTTGAAAAGCAGGGAAATATTGTATCTATTTACCATGGAAGGAGCAATTATTGGAATACTTGGTAGTGCTATTGGTACTGTGCTGGGTGGAATATTGACCAAGGTTTTCTCTGTTGTCGGTATTGATTATTCTGCGGCTTTTGAGGGAAT
>DAOUWX010000048.1 GCA_030666935.1 Atribacterota bacterium
ATTCCATACTAACAAAGTTAGAGGTTGTTGTCAAGGATTATTCCGCATATTTTTAAGAAGAATTTAAATATTTTTACTGGAATAGAATTGTTTCTTCCGGTGATTATAATTATAGTATAATCGGGGGAGAAGTGCAAGAGGGAAAACAGTATCGGGTATTGCGTATCGAGTATTGCGTTAAGAATTAGTTAGTTGGTTACCTGGTTAGCTAGTTAAGAAAACTGAAAGAAAGAGCCAGAAAAAAATAGTATGGTGTATATGGTACAGAAGATAGCATATAGTAAATTAGCCGTTAGTATAGAATTACTAGGTTTATAGTTTTTAGTTTTTAGATAAAGACAATCAATTTTTTGTTTCTATCTTAATTTTAAATTTTAAGCTATGGTTTTAAGTTTTGCGCTTTTCGTTTTTCGCTCTACACTCTTCCCCTTTATTATATACTATATACTCGATACTAAATTATTTAATAACTAATTTTATAAAATTTAGCCTTCCGATTTTTAAAACCATGCCTTCTTCAACAGTCAAGTCAAGATTAGGGTCACTTACCTTTTCTCCGTTAATTCTTACTCCACCCTGCTTAACCAATCTACGAGCCTCGCTTTTACTATCTACTACATCAGATAAGGCAACAAGCTTAATAAGCCAAATTTTACCTTCTTTTAAATCATCTTTCTTCAAAATTAATTCTTTTATTTCTTCCGGATAAAGTTTATTTTTAAACACCTTTTCAAATTCTTCTTCTGCCATAATTGCAGCACTCTGTCCGTGAAAAAGTTGAACAATTTCTCTGGCTAATCTCTTTTTCACATCCCGAGGATGTAAATCATTGCTTTCTAAGCCTATCTTTATCTTATTGATTTCATCTAAAGAAACATCGGTTACCAATTCAAAATATTTAGTCATAAGATTATCAGGAACGGACATGGTCTTCCCATACATTTTTTGAGGAGATTCATCAATCCCAATGTAATTATTAAGACTTTTACTCATTTTTTCTATTCCATCTGTTCCCTCAAGAAGAGGCAGGGTGATAATAACTTGTGGTTCCTGATTGTATTCCCTTTGAATATCTCTACCCACTAATAGATTAAATTTCTGATCTGTGCCTCCTAATTCAATGTCTGCCCGCATAGCGACAGAATCATAGCCCTGCATTAAAGGGTACATAAATTCGTGGATACCTATCGGTTTACCTTCTTTGTATCTGGTTGAAAAATCATCTCTTTCTAACATACGGGCAACTGTATATTTGGAACATACTTTTAAAACTTCCGAGAAAGAAAGCTTTCCCAGCCAATGACTATTAAATACTACTTTGGTTTTTTCTGGATTTAATATTTTAAAAACTTGTTTTTTGTAAGTCTCTGCATTCTTTTTGATTTCCTCTTCAGTCAACTGTTTTCTGGTTACTGATTTACCGCTTGGGTCACCTATCATCCCGGTAAAATCGCCAATCAAAAAATAAATATCATGTCCCAGGTCTTGAAATTGTCTCATTTTTCGTAGACCTACTGTATGTCCCAAATGTATATCCGGTGCATTGGGATCAAATCCTTGTTTAACCCGAAGAGGTCTTTTTTCTTTTCTTGATTTTTCTATTTTTTTTATCAATTCTTCTTCGGAGATTATTTCTTCTGTGCCTCTTTTAATTATCCTTAATTCTTCTTTAATATACATAATAAATTACCCCGCTTCATAGAATAAAAACATCAAATAATTTTATTACAATTCATTCCCTTATTTCTTGTTCGTTACCCCAAACCTAACCTCTTTTTGTTCTTAATTAACAAAATCAATAAGGGATAGCCCAAGACATAGCAAGCAATGACTTCCCCTATCCCGATATACAATACAGTTATCCAATATGGCAAGTCAAAGAGTAAATGCAAATAAATACTCACCCCAAATGCATTTATCAATACAGGAGGAAGTGGTGCTAATTTAGGATTATTTACTTTGTAAGTTAAATAAGCTGCGATTAAAGTACAAAGACTCCCTCCAATTATATCTACCATCCCTAATCCCCCGTAAACATTTGCCAAAATACAACCTAAAAATAATCCAATGATAGCTGATGAATCAATAAAGGGAAGAATTACTAAAGCTTCAGCAATTCTCACTTGAATGGGGCCATAACTTATTGGAGCAAATATGATATTAAGAACCACATAAATCGCTGCAATCATGGCTACACGAACCAAATAATTAAGCTTAATCATCTTAAAATATCCCAAGAATAAATATATTTAATCTTTGAAATTATAACATAGATTTAATGCTATTAAAAGGTTCAAGTAAAATCACTTTACTAATTTTTGAATAATTTTATGGTATAATGTTATTCGAAGCGTAGAACGTAGAACGAAAAACGCAAAAACTATAACTTAAAACTTAAAACGAAGAAAGAGGTTTTGAATTTTGAATTATAGCTTTTAGTTTTTCGCTTTAAGCTTTCAGTTTAACACAATACGATATGCGTTAAACAAAGAAGGAGTCTTACTTTGTCACCAAAAAATAGACCAAAAATATCTTATCATATTCCTTTATCTAAAAAAATATTATTGGTCATTATAATTTTTACTCTGACATTTTCTATTACGTTTATCGGACTGTCTACTCTTAATAATCAAAAAATATCAGAAATGGTTCAAGGAAACAAATTTTTAGATGCTATAAACAGCAAAGTATATGATATTAACGGTAAAATTATCAGCGAATTTTATCAGGAAAATAGAAATCCAGTTCCTTTATCTAAAATTCCTTTGAATTTAATTAACGCTACTATTGCTATTGAGGATTCGGACTTTTATAACCATAAAGGAATAAGTTTGCGAGGAATCGTGCGTGCCCAATGGGAAAATTTTAAAAATATAATTTTACAGCTAAAAAAAGAGGCTAAACCCCACGGAGGAAGCACAATAACCCAACAATTAGCTATAAACACTTTTCTTACTCGAGAAATTAGCTTGAATAGAAAATTAAAAGATATGTTATTGGCCTTACAAATAGAACGATCTTTCACCAAAGATGAAATTTTAGAAATGTATTTAAATGAAATATACTTTGGGCATGGTGCCTACGGAGTACAATCTGCTGCTAAAATGTATTTTAATAAAAATGTACAGGATTTAAACCTGGCAGAATGCGCATTACTCGCAGGAATCCCCCGTGGACCTTCTTATTACTCTCCGATTCTTAATCAGGAAGTATCCTTAAAAAGAAGAAATATAATCTTAAATAGAATGTATAAGTTGGGTTATATATCTGAAGAGGATATGGAAAAAGCCAAACAAAACCCCCTGGAACTTGATTATAATAATAAAAGAGATAAGCTTACAGCTCCCTATTTTTCCACTTTTATTCTTGCTCAACTTTTAGAAGAATATGGAGCTAATATAGTCTATAAAGGTGGATTAAAAATTTATACTACCTTAGATTTGGAGATGCAGTATTTTGCTGAAAAAGCACTTCAAGAATCTGGACATGAAGGAGCAATAATTGCCATTGAACCTCAGACCGGTCATATTAAGGTAATGGTAGGAGGAAAAGATTTTGGAGAAAGTAAATTCAATAGAGCAACTCAAGCTTATCGCCAACCCGGTTCAGCTTTTAAGCCATTTATTTACCTTACTGCTTTGGATAATGGATTTACTCCCAGTAATATTATAGAAGATTCTCCGATTACTTTCAAAAATGGATGGTCTCCTGAAAATTACGAAAAAGAATTTAGCGGACCGGTAACTCTCAGAGAAGCATTTGAACATTCTATAAATGTAGTAGGTGTAAAACTATTAGATCAAGTGGGAATAAAAAAAGTTATAAATTATTCTCGTAAAGCAGGGATAACCAGTGAACTTCGTCCCGATCTCTCTTTGGCTTTGGGTACTTCAGAGATAACCCCCTTAGAAATTGCTTCCGCTTATGCCACTATTGCTAACTTAGGTGTTAGGGTAGACCCCTTATCTATAATTCGAATAGAAGATTATTCAGGTAAAATTATAAAAGATATTATTCCTCAAAAAAAGAAAGTATTCAAAGAAGAAACTTGTTATGTGCTTACAAACATGATGAAGGGAGTAATAGAAAGAGGAACCGGCTGGAATGCCAAGATAGGTAGACCGGCAGCTGGAAAGACCGGTACTACTGATAATTTTGTCGATGCCTGGTTTATTGGTTTTACTCCGGAGTTGGTTACTGCAGTTTATATTGGAAATGATGATAGAAAACCTTTAGGAAACAAAATGACCGGTGGAGTAGTCGCTGCCCCGGTTTGGGCTAATTTTATGAAAGATGCTCTTAAAAATAATGAAAAAATAGATTTTTTGCAGCCAGATAAAATAACCAAAATATCTGTTTGTAAAGAATCCGGGCTTCTACCTACTGATTCTTGTCCGGAAATATTAACAGTAACTTTCATAAAAGGCACAGAACCTACATCTTCTTGTATAATTCATCAGAAATATTTTGAAATACCAAAAGTAGAAGAATATCCGGAAATTAAGACACCCTATTATGAAGAAATTGAAGAAATTAAGAAAAAATACGAAGAAAAACCCACAGAAACTGAAGAAAAGGAAGAAACTCTTCAATCTTTAATAGAGATGCTTAGAGAAAAACATAAAAAATAAGATGAATGATTTATTATGTATTTGGTAGAGTTAGAATTAACGCGTATACTATATATTGATTACACTAAGCTAAAAACTTAAAACTAAAAACGTAAAACCATAATTCAAAATTCAAAACTTTTTTTGTATATCGTATTGCGTATTGCGTTTGGATTTAAATGATAAAAAGAGAAAAAATATGCAATTTAGGGCATACAACTATTTAATTGTACATATTATTCATTACTGTTTCTTTGTGTCTTCTGGCCTCTATGTTCTTAACCAGATACGATTCACGAGATACGAATTTGATTTGGCATTTTTCGCTCTATACTTTTCGTTTCTATCTATTTTGTATCCTCATTTATTTTTCCAAATACGCAATTGTAACCCCAATCCCTCCTTCTTTTGTATCTCCAGTCCTGAATGATTTAATATAAGGAATCTTATCTAACGTTTTTTTTACCTCGTCTCTCAAAATTCCTTTACCTTTTCCATGAACTATGTACACCGGTGAAACTCCCAACAGATAGGCGTCATCTAAATATTTTTCCAACACAGGTCGTGCTTCTTCAATAGTTAATTGGCGAATAGAAATCTCATTTCTAAAAGTTTTTATTTTAGATAAAGAAAAACTATCCCTTCCTCTTAAACCTCCATTAAAACCATTCCCAATATGGCTATATTTCTTCGCTGCCTTATCAAGTTTATCTATTTTTTCTATATCGAAAATTGAGACTAGCATTTTCATATTATCAATTTGCACCTTGCATTTCTCACTTTTGGTAGAAATAGAAATTATTACCCCTTTCTTGTTCAAACTCTTAACCAATACGTAATCTCCTATTTCAATATTTTGATTTTTAATTAATTTTTTCTCCGGCTTTATCTTTACTATCTCATCTTGTATTTCCTTGCTAATTGCTTGCACTTGCTCTAACAAGGGACCTTTAGATTCTTTGCTTAAAAACTTTTTCTTATTCATTCTCTCTATCATATTTTCAGCTCTATTCTGAGTTTCCTTTAATATCTTTTCTGCTTCCTGGTAAGTTTTTAGAATTATTTCCTTTTTATTTTCCTCAATTTTGTTTAATTCCTTTTCTAATTTATCTCTAATTTTGATACTCTCTTCTTTAGCCATTTCTGTCAGATATTTTTCCTTCTCAATTAGTTTTTTGTCTTCTTCAATCTTTTCAATCAAATTGTCTGCTTTAATTTTTTCCTGAGATAAAAAGCTCTGAGCCTGAGAAACAACTTCCGGAGTTAAACCCAATTTTTGGGCAATTATAAAAGCACAACTCTTACCGGGTAATCCGATAGAAATCTCAAATGTCGGCCTTAATGTTTCTTCATCAAATTCAACGCGAGCGTTATATACTCCTTTGGTTAAATATGCATAGGTCTTTAAAGAATCATGATGAGTGGTTGCTATTACCCTGGATTTCTCTTTACTTAAGAAATCTAAAACAGCCATTCCTAAAGCTGCTCCCTCTGTAGGATCTGTACCCGCACCTAATTCATCAAGCAATATAAGAGATTCAGAATCAGCCTCCCTTAAAATTTGAACTACATACTTCATGTGAGAAGAGAAAGTGCTTAAATTTTGCTCTATACTCTGTTCATCTCCTATATCACAAAATATCTTTTTGAAAATAGGAACCTCGCTCCCCTCCGCAACGGGAATGTGTAATCCGCATTGAGCCATAAGGGTAAGCAAGCCTATAGTTTTCAAGGTAACTGTCTTACCTCCTGTATTGGGACCGGTAATTACTAAAATATTAAAAACTCTTCCCAAATTTATATTAATGGGAACGACAGGACCTTGTAACAAGGGATGTCTTGCCTGAATAAGATTGATAAAACCATCTTGATTTAATTTTGGTTCTACTGCTTTCATTTTATCGGCTAATGCTGCTCGGGCATAAATAAAATCAATTTCACCCAGACTTAAAACACTATCATTAATCTCTTGTGCTCTTTCTCCAATATGGGAAGTTATTTTTTGCAGAATTTTTAATATCTCTTGTTCTTCATCTTTAATTAATTGGCGGAGTGAATTATTTAAATCTACCACTACAAAGGGCTCAATAAATAAAGTAGCTCCGCTATCAGATTTATCGTGAACTATTCCGGGAAATTTTGCTTTTTTTTCTTGTTTTACAGGTATAACGTACCTATTTTGCCTTATAGTTATTAAAGGTTCTTGAATAATGGCGGTAAAACGGGAAGACCTGATAATGGTTTCTAATTTATTTTTCAGGGATTGTTCTTTCTTTATTATATCTCTTCTAATCTTCCTTAACTCTGGGCTTGCTCGGTCTAAAACTACTCCATCTTCATCGATACATTGAATTATTTCTTTTTCTAATTCGGAAAAAGTTCGTATTTTTTCTGTTCTCACTTTAATTAAAGGATATTTTTCTTTAGTTTTCAATAGAAACTTTTTAATCAAGCGAGAAGTTTTTAAAACTTTTAATATTTTTATAATTTTTGCAGCATCAAGAATAGATCCCTTAACTACAGATCTTTTTAATTCACTATTAATGTCTTCTAATCTGGAAAATGGAGGGGTTCCGTCATAAGCAATAATTTCTCGCATTTCAGTAGTTTCTTTTTGAATGTTAAAAATTTGCGGCCAATCAATCATAGGGGTGATATTTTCTACGATTAATTCACCAGTAGCAGTGGATATTTTTTCTTTTAATTGATTTTTAATTTTTGAAAATTCTAAAACTAAAAATGTATGCTCATCCAAGATATATCTCACCTTTTTTAATTAGTCGTTAGTAAATAACTTAGCGTGGAGCGTACAGCGTTTAGCGTATAGGTACGGGCAGCAAGTGCAAGACTAATTAGTCTATCGGTCTTCCAGTCTACCAGTCAGCTAGCAAATTGTGTAATGGGTAACATGTAATAAGTAACCTGTTTTTACACATTCATAAATATAATCTTATTACTCATTATTATATCCTTACGCTATCCGCTATACCATATACATTATCCATGATACTAATTTTTCTGGCTTTTGCATCTTACTTTTGTCTTCTTTTTCTTAACCTTACACTATATGTTATTATTGTTTTTTGGTTTCTGCATTTTTCCTTCTTTGCTTAACTATACGTTCTACGCTAAACGCTGTACGCTAACCTACGAGATACGAATTAGGTCTTATGGAAAAAGCAAATTCCTATACAATTAAATTAAGATGGAATTTTTTAAGAAATTCTTCCGTGTTAAACTGAATACTTAAAGGCAGCCAATCTTTTAAATAATCGTAGACAATTGTAGTCATGACCGCAAATCTATTGGCCAAAAACGAGCTTTCTAATTGTTCTTTCAAAAAAACCGGTAAAGGAATAAAGGTAATAATAACTAATAAAATACCTACTATTAAAGAGCCTTTAGTTAAACCGAACAAAGCTCCTCCTAAACCATCGATCCAGGAAACAAACAATAAGGAAAATATTTTTTTTAAAAATATTTCAATAATTCTCGCGATTAGATATACTCCTAAAAATATTAGAGCAAAACCTAATATGTTTGCTACTTCCTCGCTTATTTGACTATGTGAGCTTATATATTCTCCAACCTCTTTAAACCAAAAAATTGCCAGGAAAATAGCAGCGATAACTCCTATTAAATTTATTATTCCTCTGATAATACCGCGACGTATCCCAATAATCATATTCAACAGGATTATTATCATTATGGATACATCTATCCAATTTATTGTCATAAATATCTCCTACTTACTCTCCACAGATATAGCGTATAGTATTACAAGCTAAAAAGTTAAAGCGAAAAACTAAAAACCATAATTCAAAATTCAAAACTTTTTTCTTGGTTTTTAGTTTTGAGTTATAGTTTTGCGCTTTGTGTTTTTAGTTTTATGCTTTTTTCACTCTCTAATTTTAGCAGAAAATTTACTAATTAATTGCGTTCTAATTTTTTTAAATGTATTTTCCACTTCCTGATCGGTCAAAGTACGGTCTTCAGCTTGAAAAATCACAGAGTAAGCTAAACTCTTATAACCATCGCCAATTTGCTTTCCTTTAAATATATCAAACAAAGTTACTTTTTTAATTAATTTTTCATCGATCGATTTTATGGTTTTAATAATATCGGCAGAAAGTATTTCTCCTTTTACTACTAAAGCCAAATCTCTCTGAACAGAAGGATATTTTGGCAAAATACAATATTTGATATCTGAAGGAACTTTGGGTAATAAATTTTCAAAATCAATCTCAAAAAGATTAATTTTCCCCGGGATACGATAGTTATTTATTACTTCCGGATGTATCTCACCAAAAATACCCACTTCTTTTCCTTCTATGATAATCTTGCCATTCCGTAAAGGATGAAAAGCAGAATGATTACCAGGAACTATTTCCCATCTTTCCACTTTTAAGTCCTGGAAAACTGTCTCGATTATACCTTTAACATCAAAAATATCCAAAGAAAGTGATTTTTCCCAAATATCTCCCCGGCCGGTCTTATTAATTGCTCCGGCTATTATTAGTCTCTCCTGAGGTAAGGAATTTGGTTTATCAGGGTAAGGTAAGTAGATTTTCCCTACTTCAAATATTTTAACCAACTCTGCTTGTCGATTAGTATTCCATTTAATAACTTCTAGCAAACTTGAAATTAAAGAAGTCCGCATTAAAGAATGCTCTCTGGTCATGGGGTCTTTAATTTTTATGGCGTTCCTTAATTTATGCCCTTCGGGTATTCTTATTCTATCAAATATGTCAGGAGAAACAAAACTATAAGTTATAACTTCATTTAAACCACAACCGATTAATGTTTCCCTTACCTGATCAATTACCCTGAATCGGAAATTTTTTCCCTCTTGGGCAATGGTAGTGTTAAAGAGAGTAGGTTTTATCTTATCATAACCATAAATACGAGCAATTTCTTCAATTATATCTATTTCTCTTTCCACATCTCCTCTAAAAGAAGGAGGAATCACTTCGATATATTCTCCCTTATTTTCTAATACTTTAAACTCTAATTTATCTAAAATATTAATAATTTTATCCTTTGTTTTAGATTCATCTTTATCTAGAAGCTGTCCCAATATTTTATTTACTCTTTTCATCCTTAAATTTATTTTGCAAGGCTGATATAATTTTTTATTTGTGTCGATTTTCCCCGAACTTATTTTACCCATAGCAATCTTAACTATCAAATCAGCAGTCCGATCAAGGGCGTATATTTGCACTTCTTTATCTATCCCCTTTTCAAACCTGTTTGAAGCTTCAGTTCTTAAGCCAAATTTCCCAGTACTTCTTCGATTATTTACTGAATTAAAATAGGCGGATTCTAAAAATACATTTTTAGTGTTTTG
>DAOUWX010000415.1 GCA_030666935.1 Atribacterota bacterium
AATTGACCAATTAACTAGTCGATAGTGAATAGTCGTTAGCCGTTAGTGTAAAATATAAGTTGCAATATACAAGATGCAAGTTTATTCATTTATCCAGCTAACTATCTTAACGAGATACGTTTTCATTCTGACTTCTAAGCCTTGCTTCTTTTCTTAACGCAATTTGCAATACTCGATACGCGATACGATTATATTCTGGCTTCTTTATTTTCTTTACTATATACTATATACTAAATACTATATACTCTATTAAATAGGGAGGTTAATATTTATGAAAAACGTTGCAGTATTGATGGCTGGTGGCCGAGGGCAAAGATTTTGGCCGCATAGTCGATTTGATACACCGAAACAATTATTATCTATTACTGGTGGAAATAGTATGATTAGAGAGACGATTAATCGAGTATCCCCCTTAATTGATTTATCAGATATGTTTATCTCTACTACAGAAGATCTCTTTAATGGTATAAAAGATGCTCTTCCTGAAATAGATTATTTAAATTATATTCTCGAACCAATCGGTAGAGATACTGCTGCCTGCATTGGCTTAGCTGCAGTAGTTATTGAACATAGATATAAAGATCCCAACACCACCATGATTACACTTCCTATTGATCATATAATAAAAGATAACGAAAAATTTTTAGAGGCAATTAAAGAAGCTTGTATCCTTGCTCGTGAAACGGCTAATTTAATTACCATAGGTATTAGACCATCGCGGCCAGAAACCGGATATGGTTACATTTGCGTAGGCGAAGAAGTAGAAAAAACCGATAACATTACTGCTTGTGTGGTGAAAAATTTCACAGAAAAACCAGATTTAGAAACTGCAAGAAAATTTATAAGCGAGGAAAATTATCTTTGGAATAGTGGTATATTTGTTTGGACTTGCAGAGATATTTTGAATGCTATAAAAAAAGAGACCACAAAACTTTACAATGGATTAATGAGAATTAAAGATAATTTAGGAACATTGCACAAAAAAGAAGTGGTAAAAGAAGTATTTTATGGATTAGATAAAATATCTATAGATTATGCAATTATGGAAAAAGTTTCTAATAGATTGGTGGTAAAAGGAGATTTTAGCTGGGATGATATTGGTTCATGGACTTCGATGGAGAGAATTTTTCCTCAGGATAAAGATGGCAATGTAATTCAAGGTGGACATGAAGGAGTAGATTCCAAGAGATGTGTTATCGTAAACGATAAAGGCTTAATAGTTACTATCGGTCTATCTGATTTAGTTATAATATCCAGCGGAGATATAAAATTAATTTATCCCAAAAAACGAGAAGGTGACTTAAAGAAGATAATTAAAAAGATAGCGAATAACGAAAAATATAAAAAATATTTATAGTTATAAAAATAAGAACTTTACTAAAACTAAAAACTTAAAGTGAAAAACTAAAAACCATAATTCAAAATTCAAAACTTTTTACTCGTATATCGTATATCGTATTGCGCATTGCGTTTGAATTTATTTTATATATTTTTTATTCATTTTTGTAAGTTCTTTAAATGGAACTCTACTATTACACTAAAGCTTATTACTATAAGCGAGAAAATATAATTAGAACTTTAAATATTTTCCTAAATTTTAAGTTTTGAGCTTTGGTTTTGCGCTTTACGCTTTGCGTTTTTCGCTAAATGAAATGTAGTATATGCGAGGTGCGAATTTATTCTGATTCTCGGTTTCTATTATCTTTGCGAGATACGATTCACGA
>DAOUWX010000366.1 GCA_030666935.1 Atribacterota bacterium
CAGCATAATATGATATTTTTGGAATTTCCTCCGGAAATCAACCTGCTTTCTAACCAGTACCAATCATTATGTTCCGGTATGAAAGTAGAATTAGCTTTCCGGAGGTTTGCTTCAGTAAATCCCGAATTTGAAATTCAATCTATCATATACGGAATGACTATTCCTTGCAATGCTCCTCATCCGGAGCTTGCCGAAAAGTGGGTCAAATTTGTATTGGGCCCAAAGGGACAGGAGATATTTCATGGTGAAAGGCAAATTTCCATAGTTCCAGCTTTAGTGGATAACAAGGAAAATCTTCCACCAGGATTATGGTCTTACGTAGAGGAAGAATAAAAACAATCTTTTATATTCCCTCTCCCTTTGGAGAAGAGGGTTAGGGTGAGGGGGAACATAGGGGGCGGATGAAAATATAATAGGGACAGACACCTATTTTTATGAAGTAAAAATAATTAAAAAGACTGTTTCTTTGGAGAGCATGAATTCTAAATGAATTCCGGAGAAAGCGTGCTTATTTTCCATTAAAGTTGACATCTATTTGACCAATGTCAACTTTAATGATAGAATGTTGACATGTATAAGAAGAATTCTAAAGTAAATATTGGCAAATATATAAAACAGATCGAGGGATACAAGGCTTTTATTCCTGAAAAATTTCCTCCCAAGAATTTGTCTTTTCAGGGTGAAAGATTAATCCAACTTTTATCTACATCCAGCCTATTATTGGGAAAATTAGATGGATTAACCAAGCTTGTACCTGATATAGATTTTTTTATTTTTATGTATATTAAGAAAGAAGCCACTCTTTCTAGTCAAATAGAAGGAACTAAAGCCCAGCTTACTGATGCCTTACATGCTGAAATTGAACGAGCACCTGAGCTACCCTCAGACGTTGATGATATCCTGCATTATATTGAAGCCATGAATACAGGCCTTAATGAATTAAAAAATATTCCTTTATCTTTACGATTAATAAAGAAAATTCATCATGTATTATTAACAGAAGCGAGAAGTACTTTTTTCCCTTATCCCGGAGAGTTTAGAAGAACTCAAAATTGGATAATGGGGACCAATCCTGATAATGCTCGTTTTGTCCCCCCACCACCAGATTATGTAACATTAGCTATGAGGGATTTAGAAAATTTTTTTTACTCTTATCGAAATATTCCTATTTTAATAAAGATAGGTTTAATTCATGCTCAATTTGAGACTATTCATCCTTTTATAGATGGAAATGGTCGAACCGGTAGACTACTTATTACTCTTTATCTTTGTCAGGAAAAATTATTGGAAAGACCGGTATTGTATCTTTCGGAATATTTAAAAAAGAATAGGGATCTTTATTTTGCTAAGTTAGATGAATATAGGAAAGGAAATGTTTTTTTGTGGCTGGAATTTTTTTTAGAAGGTGTTGGAAAAGTAGCGGGAGAAGCAATTGAAACTTCGAATAAAATTATTGAATTGCGGGAAAAAGATCTACAAAAAATAATGAAATTAGGGAAAGGCACTAAAAACGCTATTAAGCTTTTAAAAAATCTATATAAGTTGCCTGTAATTAATGTAAAAAAAGTAGAGGAATTTACCGGACTTTCACGAGAAGGGGCAAATAGATTAGTAAAAAAATTTGTTGAGCTGGATCTTTTAGTACCCAAAGAAAAAGAGAAAAAATATAGGCGAATTTTTATCTATAAGAAATATTTACGTTTATTTGAAAATTCATAAATATTGGAATAAATAGAGTTCTCTGTTCCTATTTACCACTCAATGAAACCCTTTATTTGCAAGGCTTTCAGACTCCCTTCAGGAATGCCCTTTTAACGCACGTAGAGTGCCTTTTTTCGCGTCTCAATTTTAGAAAATTGGGCAATTTACTACCCTGTTTTTAAGGTATTTTTACCTCCCCGAAATCTTGAAACCCTTATAAATAGCCATTTTCAGTTTTTAAAAGAGTGAAATTTTAGTCAAAAAAGTGTCGTTTTTGAGGGGTAAAGTACTTATTTTTTAAAATTATGTAAATAAAGGTACTTGTAATGATTATTCGCTAAAACCCTTATTGTATAAGGCTTTCAGGAAGGCCTTTTTCCACAGTAAAGGAGAAAAAGAGGGGAATAG
>DAOUWX010000178.1 GCA_030666935.1 Atribacterota bacterium
CGGTTCTGAATGGCTGAAAGAGCAGGCAGAAGCTCTGGATATAAAAATAGCTAATAATCCGGTAGATGTCGGAGGAAGAGTTGAGGTTCCGGCTGTTGTCATGAAGCGCTTAACCGATGCGATATATGAGTCAAAATTAGTCTATTATACTCAGATGTTTGATGATAGAGTTCGTACTTTCTGTATGTGTCCTTATGGTGAAGTGGTAACTGAATTTAATGATGGCATCACTTCGGTAAATGGGCACAGCTATCAGGAACACCGGACGGATAATACTAATTTTGCCGTATTGATAAGTACCAATTTTACCGAACCTTTTAAAGAACCAATTGCCTACGGGAAATACATTGCCCATCTGGCTAATATTTTAAGCGGAGGGGTTATTGTGCAAAGATTGGGGGATTTGGAGTTGGGCAGGAGATCTACACCGGACAGGCTCGCACACTCTATAGTTAATCCCACTTTAAAAGAAGCTACTCCGGGGGACCTCAGTTTTGTCCTGCCTTATAGAATACTTTCCGGTATACTGGAAATGCTAAAAGCTATGAATGAAATTGCGCCCGGAGTCTATTCTAAACATACTCTATTGTATGGGGTAGAAGTAAAATTTTATTCTTCACGCTTAGAACTTTCCGAATGCTTGGAGACAGAAGTTACCAATCTGTTTGCTGCCGGTGATGGCGCCGGCATAACCCGGGGGCTTATTCAAGCCTCTACCTCAGGAATTATAGTAGCCGATGAAATATTAAAAAGGAAAAATAGGAATAAATAAATTATGAAAATACTTTTAACTAATGATGATGGAATATATTCTGAAGGGATTCAAATTTTAAAAAAGCAGTTGGATAATATTGCAGAGGTTACGGTAATTGCTCCCGATAGGGAAAGAAGTGCTATAGGTCATGCTATGACTCTGCGTAAACCCCTGAGAGTTAGAGAAGTAAAGACAAACGGTGATTTTTGGGGATTTTCCTTAGACGGCACACCAGCGGATTGCGTTATTATTGGCTTATTGGAAATCATGAAAGGCGAAAAACCTGATCTGATAGTATCGGGAATTAACCGGGGACCGAATCTGGGAGATGATATTTTCTATTCGGGTACAGTTTCGGCGGCAGTAGAGGGAGCGATGAGGAATGTTCTATCTTTAGCCATTTCCATAGCCGGCTTTGAAGATTTAAAATTTGAATCGGCAGCCTTATTTACTAAAAAAATAGCTTCTAATCTGATGAAAAATAATTTACCTTCAAATTTAGTCTTAAATGTTAATTTTCCCAATATCGATTATGAAGAAATTAAAGGGATAGAGATAACCAGACACGGTAAAAGAGTATATCAGGATGAAGTGAAGATAATACATGACCCTCAGGGAACTACCCATTATTGGCTGGGAGGAGAGCTGTCTGAAGGAAATATAGAACCCGATACTGATTTTGAAGCAGTTTATAATAATAAGGTGTCTATAACTCCCCTTTCTTTAGATTTAACTAATTATCAGATGATACCTAAAGTCAAAGATTGGGCAAAAAAATGTAATTCTAAATAAAAAAATTATTGTTCGGAGAAATTAAAGAGATGAATGACCAGATATATTTAATTTTAATATTAATTTTTATAATTTTAGTGCTTTCCAGATTTATAATTAGGCTATACAATACTGATAACCCGAAAGCCAAGGGAGCAATCTTTTTTTTTCGTATGCTGCTCGGTTTCCTGATAGCTATGCTCGTTTTTGTTATAGTAGAAGCGATAAGAGGCAATAATATTTTAGAACGTTTTTTCGGAAGTTAAACAACGGATACTAATAAGAAAAAAAAGTGGTTTTTATGGATTTTGAAAAAGCACGGGAAGAGATGATAAGGTATCAGATAAAGGGAAGAG
Source organism: Atribacterota bacterium (assembly GCA_030666935.1). Lineage (GTDB taxonomy): Bacteria > Atribacterota > Phoenicimicrobiia > Phoenicimicrobiales > Phoenicimicrobiaceae > Sediminicultor. Next base: position 1,882 of record DAOUWX010000178.1, read on the forward strand.
GCATCAGGGATGAAAGGGTTCTTTCTGCTATGAGCAGTATACCGCGGGAAAAATTTGTCTTAGAGGGAGAAAAAGATAATGCCTATCTGGATTGCCCTTTGCCTATAGGTATGGGGCAGACTATCTCTCAACCTTTTATGGTAGCCTTAATGACTCAATGCCTTTCTCTTAAGGGTTCGGAAACTGTTTTAGAAGTGGGAACCGGTTCGGGTTATCAGGCGGCGACCTTGTCTAAATTAGCTAAAATGGTTTATACTATAGAACGCTTTAGTATACTGGCAGATAGAGTGAAAAAAATACTTAAAGAATTAGAAATAAAAAACGTTAAAGTAATCGTAGGAGACGGGAGCAAGGGCCTGGAAGAATATTCTCCTTATGATGGTATTATAGTCACTGCCGGGTCTCCGGAAATACCAGAAAGTTTAATAGAACAATTAAATGAAAAGGGAAGAATGGTAATCCCCGTAGGCAATTCTTTTTCCCAGGATCTCCTGCTAGGGATTAAAGAAAAAGGTAAATTAAAAATATCAAATTATGGTGGATGTGTTTTTGTTCCCTTAGTAGGTAAATATGGTTGGTAGTAATAAAAAATGGAGCGGGAAACGGGGTTCGAACCCGCGACCTTTGGCTTGGGAAGCCAACGCTCTACCGCCTGAGCTATTCCCGCAATTATTTTGTCTCAGATATTATACCTAAATATTGCTAAATTATCAACTAATCGAAAAGAAAGTATCGAGTTAAGATAGCGTGGAGCGTTTAGCGTAGAGCGTATAGGTGCGGGTAATAAGTGTAAGGAAGACAGGATCAAGTAAAACAGTATTAAGTATGTAGTATCGAGTTAAAAAAGAGAAGAAGAGATACAAAAAAGTAGTATACTTCTTTATTACCTAACTACCCCAATGTATTTTACAGTAATATAGTAAAAATATTGCGTATAGCATATCGAGTATGGCGCAAAATAGAAATAAAAAGATGTGGGGGCAGACCTTGTATCTGCCCGTAATGGGTAACAAGGTGTATGATGCATCGTGCACACAGATGATAGATAAAAAAGAAGAATATTTTACACTAAAATCATAAAAATATACAAGAAATAAGAAAATAATAAAAATAAAAGGAGAGCAATTTATTGAAATATTATTCAAAGAAGAAAAAAAGCGGTAAGATAAGGAAAATATTGTTATCTTTAATAATAATAATTGTTGCAGTGAGTTTAGTTGATGCTGTAGATATTTATAGGAATAGAGATAAAATACTCCCCGGAGTATCTTCTTTGGGTGTTGAATTAGAGGGGTTAAAGAGAGAAGAGGCTCGAGAGATTCTTCAACCCATTATTTCAAAGTTGATTGAGTCCCCCCGAATATTAGTATTTGAATATAAAGAAATAAAATTTATTCCCTATAAAGAGCTGGATGTTTTTATCGATTTAAATCGGGTAGTCGAGGAAACTTACGCTATTGCCCGAACCGGAAATATTTTCAAGAGAATAAAGGACAGAATTGTAGTCTGGAGAAAAGGATATGAAGTACCTTTTCGGGCTGAATCCAATCCGCAGAAGTTTGAAGATTTTCAAAACAAAATAAGCTCCCTTATAGATCGCATACCTAACGATTCTTACGTAGAAGGTAATAGAATTATTGAAAGCAGGACAGGGGTAAAGCTTGATTTAGAAAGATTTCAGGAAGAAATTAATAAGACATTAATAAATTTAGATGATGAAAAGTATATTTTAAATATACCGGTGATTACTATTGACCCCAAAGTAACTACTCAAAATATTCTAACAGAATTAGCCATTAGTGAGGAATTGGAGGCATATTCCACCTCATTAGAAGATAAAGAAGAAAACACTATATTCAATATAAAATTATCTTCTGAAGTGATAAACGGTATATTAGTAAAACCACAAGAGATATTTTCTTTTAATAAATATGTAGGGCCTGCTGAAAAAGCAGACGGGTATAAAGAAAGCACTATTATTGCTAATGGTATATTTGTAAACGGCTATGGAGGCGGCATTTGTCAGGTATCAAGCACTTTATATAATGCGGTTCTTTTGGCTAATCTACAAATTGTAGAAAGATATAATCATTCAGTATACGGAGAGGCAACTAAATACGTTCCTTTGGGACAGGATGCGGCTATATTTTACGGATTTAAAGATTTAAGATTTAAAAATAATTCGGATCATGCGATAGTAATTTTTTCGAAAGTTTTTAGAGATGTATTACAGGTTAATATCTTTGGCGGGAATGAGGATAAAGCAGAAGTGGAAATTGTCAGCAAAGATAAAAAGGTAATTGACCCTCAGATAATTAGAGAGAAAGATTCCAAGTTAGAGGCTGGCCAGGAGATAGTTGTTCAAGAAGGGGTGCCGGGCTATCAGATAAAAACTTACCGAATTGTTAGAAAAAACGGAGAGGAAAAGATCGAGTTTTTAGCGGAAGATACTTACAAGAGTGTGCCGATGATAATTAAAGAGAATTAGTATATCGTATGTCGTATCTCGCATCGCGTATTAGTTAACCGGTTACCCAGTTTACCGGTTTGCCGGTTAATGGAACAAACAATACGGCCTTACTTACTACAAACCGAAAACTGTAAACTGATTTCTTTATCTAAAAACCAACAACTAAAAACTAAAAACCAGTAACTATCAACTAATTC
>DAOUWX010000262.1 GCA_030666935.1 Atribacterota bacterium
ACTATTGCCGGGAAATGCTGTGAATCGGGAGATATTTTGATTAAAGATTTAAAATTACCTTCGGCTTCCGTGGGAGATCTTTTAGTAGTATTTAGTACCGGAGCATACCATTATTCTATGTCCAGCAATTATAATCGACTTCCGCGGCCAGCAATTGTCCTGGTAAATCAAGGAAAAGATGATGTAATAGTAAAAAAAGAGACTTATACTGATATAATAAGAAATGATACTATGCCTGAGTGGTTTAAGAAGTAAAATATAAAGGTGATATACATGAGAATAATAGTAAAATTTGGCGGAACCAGCGTTCAGAACCCTGAAAGAATTAAAAAAGCCGCTCAATCAATAATTCAACAAGCAAAAAAAGGATATGAAATAATAGCAGTTGTCTCAGCAATGGGGAATACTACCGATAATCTAACTTCTTTACTTAAAGACTCTGTTAAAGATCGTATTGAGGATAAAGATTATGCTGATTTTGTTTCTATGGGAGAGCGGATAAGTGCCAGAGTTCTTGCAGCTACCATTAAATCTATGGGATTTTCTTCGAAATATTTTGACCCCGCAGATAAGGATTTTCCTATTATTACCGATGCAAACTTTAATCAGGCTAAAATTCTTTCTCAAGAAAGTCAAGAAAAATGCCGAAAAATTATCAAACCTTTACTCGAAAAAAAGGTTATTCCTATAGTATGTGGTTTTTTAGGTAGAAACTGTGAAGATGGAAGTATAACCACCCTTGGCCGGGGTGGTAGTGATATCACCGCTTTTGCCCTGGGAAACTTTTTAGAAGCCGATGAAGTAATAATCGTAACTGATGCGGTGGGAGTATTGAGTGCTGATCCCCGTATAATAAAGGAACCCGTAACTTTAAAAAAAGTAAGTGTGGAAGAGATGGGAGTCCTTGCTGAAGGCGGAGCAAAAGTTTTACACCCACAAGCCTTAAAATATAAAACTGATAGAATGAAAGCAAAGATAATTCACTTTCAGAAGGGAAACTTAGCAGCAGAAGGTACGGAGATAATTGGTGCTTTTAAAAGTAAATTAACTCTTTTCGAGGAAAAGCTGACTATGTTGACTATCCTGGGAACGAAAATTTTTAATACCCCGGGATTATTAAAAAAGGTAATTTCTCCTATCTCCGATAATCACATTAGCCTATATGGAGTCTCCATCGGGACAAAACATATCGGAATCTATGTCATGGAGAATTATGCCCAGTCCTCTTATGATTTTATACACCCTATTGTAATTGAAGATGAAAAATTAAAATCAGTTACTTTAAAAAATAATATTGCTTTAATCATTGCCAGAAGCAGAGATTTTATTGAAACACCCGGCATTATCGAGAGGATTACCCGACCCCTGGCTGAAAATAATATAAACATAATTGAAATGACTACTATCAAAACAGATATTTTAATCTTTTTGGAATGGAAAGACAGAGAATTCGCCTACAAAACAATAAATAAATCATTAGAAGAGGCAGGAATCAAAGTAAGCAAATGAATTAGCGTGGAGCGTTCAGCGTATAGCGTATAGTTAGGAAGAAAAAAAAAGAAATCAGAACAATAATGACAGAGTGCATAATAGACTAATAACTGAAAACTTGTATTTAAAACTAACGACTATTCACTATTCACTAACGACTAAATAAAAAAGGAGGAAATAAAAATGTTTAAAGGATCTTTAGTAGCTATGATCACCCCATTTACCGAAAGTGGTGAGGTCGATGAGAAAGGAATAAAAGAATTGGTAGAATTCCATATTAATAATGGAACAAACGGAATCGTCCCCTGTGGCACCACCGGAGAATCGCCTACCCTCTCACATGAAGAACACAAAAAAGTAGTTGATATAACCATAGAAGCAGTAGCAGGAAGAATTCCAGTCATTGCCGGTACCGGGTCAAACAGTACCCGGGAAGCTTTCGACTTAACTTCCCACGCAAAAAAAGTAGGTGCTAATGCAGCACTTGTAGTTGTTCCTTATTACAACAGACCTACTCAAAAGGGATTGTACTTACATTATAAAAAATTAGCAGAGGAAATTGATATACCCATCATCGTATATAATGTTCCTTCCCGAACCGGAACCAATTTATTACCTGAAACTTTAGCAAAATTAGCCCAGTTGAAAAATATCGCAGCAGTAAAAGAAGCGAGCGGTAATTTGGACCAGATGACTCAAATAGTTGAATTATGCGGGGATAATATTGTTCTCCTTTCCGGAGACGACAAATTATTACTTCCGGTATTATCTATCGGCGGGAAAGGAGTAATCTCGGTTGTAGCCAATATCATCCCTGGTGATGTTGCTAATATGATAAGTGAATTTGAAAACGGAAATTACCAAAAAGCCCAAGATATTTTCTTATCCAAAATATACCCTTTAAGCAGTGCGATGTTTTATGAAACCAACCCGATACCGGTTAAAACCAGTGCTCGATTAATGGGATTGCCTTCTGGTGATTTACGTTTACCTTTATGCTCAATGAATGAAGATAATTTAACTAAACTAAAATCGGATTTAGCAAAATTTGGGTTACTGGAGGAATAACAAATGATTAAGGTTGTATTATGTGGAGGCTGTGGAAGAATGGCTTCTAAAGTTGCACAATTAATTTATCAGGATGACAAACTAAAATTAACGGGAATAGTTGAATCCCCTACTCATCCTGATATTGGAAAAGATTGGGGTGCAACAGCAGGACAAAGTAAAACCGGAATAATGGTCGTAGATAATTTAGAATCAATAATTCAAGATGCAGACCAAATCGTTGAATTTACCAACCCGAAAGTCTCTCTTCAACACTTGGAAATTGCCGCTAAATATAAAAAAACCATGATTATAGGTACCACCGGATTTTCTGGTGAAGAAATAGAAAAGATGAAAAATTTATCTCAAAATATACCTTTTCTCTTCTCTCCAAATATGTCTTTGGGAGTAAATTTACTATTTAAACTTGCTGCTGAGACTGCCGTTGCTTTGAGTGATGATTACGATGTAGAAATTGTAGAAGCTCATCATCGGTTTAAAAAAGATGCCCCCAGCGGCACAGCAAAAAAACTTGCTCAAGAAATTGCTAAAGCAAAAGGGGAGAATCTGGATGAGGTAGCAAT
>DAOUWX010000402.1 GCA_030666935.1 Atribacterota bacterium
GGGGGAGTATTGAAACCCGTTAAAAGCGGAGCATATAGAATAAATAAATTAATGCTGGAAGATTTAAAAGAAAGGCCACGGGTTGAACATGCCTCAAATTTAGGAGCAGTAATTGCCTATGACCTGGCTAAAAAAGTAGGAATTCCTTCTTTTATTGTTGATTCAGTAGCAGTCGATGAACTGGAACCTATTGCTCGAATTTCCGGGATGTCTGACATCGAAAGAGAAAGTCTTTGTCATGTTCTTAACTTAAAAGCCGCAGCGAGAAGGATGGCTCAAGAATTAGGAAAATCTTATGAAGAACTCGATTTAATAGTCGTACATTTAGGAGGAGGAATTTCAGTAAGTGCTCATAGCAAGGGAAGAATGATAGATGTGAACAATGCTAGCGCAGAAGGGCCATTTACTCCCGAAAGAACCGGAGAGTTACCCAGTGTAGAATTGGTAAAATTGTGTTATTCACAAAAATATACTCTTCGGGAAATGTTAAAAAAACTTATTGGAAAGGGTGGATTAGTAGACTATCTGGGAACAAACAATTTGTTAGAAGTAGAAGAAAGAATTACCAAAGGAGACAAAAAGGCTGAATTATTATATCAAGCCATGGCCTATCAAGTAGCTAAGGAGATAGCAGCAATGGCAGCTGTGTTAAAAGGAAAAGTTAATGCAATAGTTATCACCGGAAACGGAGCAAGAAATAAGGGAGCATTGGTTAATAGTTTTGTAGATTGGATAAAAGAAAGGGTTAATTTTATTGCCTCTGTTACCGTATATCCGGGGACTGACGAGATGAAAGCCTTGGCTTTAGGAGCAATTAGAGTGTTAAAAGGGGAAGAGAAAGCTTTGGAATATAAGTAAAATATTTTATACTTAAAATAAAAAATAAAAAGGAGTGGGAAAAATGTCTATAAATACTGAGGAATTTTACTCTATCTTGGCTTCAAAAATGGAAGCTTCAGCTATTCGGGAGATTTTAAAATTAGTTCAAAATCCGGAAGTGATATCTTTGGCGGGAGGAATGCCGGATCCCGTAACTTTTCCGGTAGAAGAGATAAAGGAAATATCCCAGAATATTTTTAATAAAAAAAGTGCTCAAGCTTTACAGTATAGCAGTACCGAAGGACTACCTGGATTAAGAGAATGTATTTTAGCCCATTTAGCAAAAGACGGTAATAATGGGGAGTTAGAAAATATAATTATTAGTTCCGGTTCACAACAAGGATTAGATTTAGTAGGCAAAACATTTTTAAGTCCCGGAGATGTAGCAATAGTAGAACTGCCTAGTTATTTAGCTGCTTTAAATGCTTTTCACAGTTATGGAGGAGAATTAGTAGGTATACCTATGGATGAAGATGGGATGCAGATGGATATTTTAGAGGAAAAACTTACCCAACTTAAAAACGAAGGTAAAAAAGTTAAGTTTATATATACTATTTCCAATTTTCAAAATCCTGCAGGAGTAACCATGTCCTTGGCTCGGCGAAAGAAAATAATCGAAATTGCTCATAAATTTAATGTATTTATTGTAGAAGATAACCCCTACGAAAAACTCAGATTCGAAGGAGAACCAATCCCCTCTATATATTCATTGGACAATAATGGATTTGTTATTAGTTTAGGGACTTTCTCTAAGATATTGTGCCCGGGATTGCGATTAGCTTGGATCTTAGGTAATAAAGAGATAATAGGGAAAATGACTATACTGAAACAAGCAGTTGATTTATGTACAAGTATTTTAAGTCAATTAATTGCTTGTGAGTATTGTCAATCTGGTAAATTAGAAGAAAACATCAAATCTAATGTTCAAATTTATAAGAAGAAA
>DAOUWX010000297.1 GCA_030666935.1 Atribacterota bacterium
AGGGAGAGCAAAACAGATTGCCCCAATAGTTAAATAAAGGGTGCCCAGGATGGCAGGAAAGATTCCGCCGGCAGTCATTCCTTTTTGAGGCATCTGGGTTAAAAATTGCCAGTTAATTGCTTTTATTCCTCTAAAAATAATAAAATAAAACATCATAAAAACAGAAGATAAAATTATTACTACCATTGATATAAGGAATAAGTAGGCTAATTTTTCTTTGTACCTTCTTTTTTTCATCGAGAAGATCTCCTAAATTTGATTAAAAAATAATCAGCAGTTAAATTAAGAGCCAAGCTTACCATAAAAAGAATACAAGCAAGGCTAAATAAAGCATGATAATGACTGCTCCCCACTACGGCTTCACCCATCTCTAAGGCAATAGTGGCAGTTATCGGTCGTGCTGGCTGTAAGAAAGAACGAGGGATAACCGCTGCTCCACCGGCTACCATCAATACTGTCATAGTCTCACCAATAGCTCTACCCATACCCAACAAAACTGCTGTACTAATTCCCGAAAAAGCAGCAGGTACTGTAACCTTGATTATGGTTTCCCATTTGGTTGCTCCTAAAGCACAAGATGCTTCCTTGTAGTCTTTGGAGACGGAAAAAAGTGCTTCCTCAGAAAGGCTGGTAATAGTAGGGATAGCCATAAGGGCAAGGAGTAGAGAAGCGGTGAGAGAGCAAAGACCTACAGGTAGATTCAGGAGTTTTTGCAGCCAGGGTCCTAAAACCACTATTCCTAAAAAGCCGTAAATTACCGAGGGAATACCGGTTAGCATTTCGATGACTAATTTTAAAAAATTTCTTATTTTTGGAGTGGCTAATTCAGAGATATAAATAGCCGCAGAAACTCCCAGAGGAACTGCTACAATCAACGCTCCTAAAGTAATCCATAAAGAACCGAAAATTAAAGGGAGTACTCCAAACTCAGGGGGGTCATAAGTAGGATACCAAGACTTCCCCCAGAGAAATTCTTTTAAGTTAATCTCTCGAAATAGGGGAAGTCCTTCCTTAAATAAGATTAGGGTTATTCCGGCCAAGAAGAATATAGAAGTAAGGGAAGAGAGTAAAAATATATTTTTTATTATCTTTTCTTTTAAAAAAAATTTCCCTTTCAAATTATACTCCTCATAATTTTTGATTATTTAAAAAGTTAAAGGTACAAATCCTTGTTCTTCAACTATTTTTTGTCCTTCTTCGGAACAGATAAACTCAAGAAAATCTTTGGCTGTTCCTTGAGGTGCTCCATCAGTATACATATAAAGAGGACGAGAAATAGGATATTTTCCACTGACTACAGTTTCCTGTTCCGGGATTACTCCGTTTACCGGTAAAGCCTTTACAGTATTACTAATATATCCTAATCCTACATAGCCGATAGCTCCCTTAGTAGTAGCTACAATTGTAGCTACTGTATTATTAGAGGCCTGAGCAAGAGCCTCAGGTTTAACTTTCTTACCTCCTAGTACTATTTTACTAAATGTTTCAAAGGTTCCACTTGCTGAATCTCTGGAGACCACCACAATCTTCAGGTCTTTCCCTCCCAATTCTTTCCAATTGGTTATTTTTCCGGTATAAATATCTTTTATCTCTTCTATGTTTAAACCTTGAATTGGATTAGAAGTATGGACTATAACTGCAATTCCATCCATAGCTACAATATGAGGAACAGGACTAATTCCTTTTTTCTGACAGAGTAAGATTTCTTTTACCTTCATCGGTCGTGAAGCATCAGCGATGTCACAAGTTCCTTCAATTAAAGCGGCAATACCATTTCCTGAACCTCCTCCTCGCACTGAGATGTTTGCTTGAGAGTTATTTTGCATAAAGACTTCTGCAGCTGCTTGGGCTATAGGCAGGACAGTAGTTGAGCCCTGGACAACAAGCTGTCCTTCCCCGGCCTGCGAGATGGAGACCATTAGAGTTAAGATAAGACAAGCTAAAGTTAGAATTAAAGTAATTCTTTTCATTAAATTATACCTCCAAAAATATTTTTTTGATTCTGATTTTAGTTTAAAATTCTAATGTTACATTTTGATTACAGATTAATTAAGATTTGGTTAATTTTATAATTTGTAGGTTTTAGAGGTAGGTAGATGTAATTTGTAGATTTTTGTAACAGGTTTTTTAATTCACTCTGAAGAAACTAAATAAAAAGAAGGTTAGTTTAAAGTCAAGAATTTTTGGGAAGAGTAAAGAAAAATTTCGAGCCCTTTCCTGGTTTGCTTTCAACTCCTATTGTGCCTTTATGAGCTTGAACAATATGTTTTACGATGGCAAGTCCTAAACCGGTCCCTCCTAATTTTCGAGAACGGTCCTTGTTTGCTCGATAAAAACGTTCGAAAATTCTAGGTAGATGCTCGGCTGAAACACCTATGCCATTATCAGTAACTTCAATATAAATGTTTTCTGCTTTTTCTAAGGCTGAGATATAAATTTCCCCTCCATCGGGAGTATATTTTACAGCATTATCTAAAAGATTTCTGAAAACTACTTCAATCTGTTCCGGATCTGCTTTTACTAAGGGGAGTTGAGGAGAAATATTAATTTTAATTTTGTGATCTTTTTGCTCTATCTTTTTTTTGAATTCTGAGATGGTCTTATTGATTAAATCTCTTAAATCTATTGATTGCAAATTCATAGTAATTTCTTGAGATTCTATTTTAGAGAGTTGCAGCAAGTCTTCAATTAGATTGTTTAATCTATCACTTTGTTTTTCGATTATCTTTAAAAAGTAATGAGCCTTTTCCGGGTCATTTATCGCCCCTTCTTTTAAGGTTTCTACAAATCCCTGAATGGAGGTAAGGGGAGTACGCA
>DAOUWX010000097.1 GCA_030666935.1 Atribacterota bacterium
ACCTCGCGCTTTATATTGACCATACTTTGTTAAAACCTGACGCAACAGAGGCTCAGGTGAAAAAATTATGCGAAGAAGCCGCGCAGTATGCTTTTTGTACGGTTTGTGTTAATCCTTCCTGGGTGGCTTATTGTGCCAGGAAATTAAGAGGGACCGGAGTTAAAGTCTGCGCTGTTGTGGGATTTCCGTTGGGGGCAACAGACAGCAGGACCAAGGCTTACGAAACTCGTAATGCCATAGAAAACGGAGCCGATGAAATAGATATGGTAATTAATGTAGGAGCCCTAAGAAATAGTGACCTAAAGACTGTGGAAGCTGATTTAAGAGCAGTATTAACAGCTTGCAGAAATACCACGACTACTAAAGCAATCATTGAAACTTGCTTGCTATCAGACGAGGAAAAAGTAATTGCTTCTCAATTGGTAAAGAAGGTTGGTTATAATTTTGTAAAAACTTCTACCGGTTTTTCTACCGCCGGTGCTACTGTCCAAGATATTACTCTGATTCGCAGGACAGTAGGCCCAAAAATGGAGATTAAAGCAGCAGGCGGAATCCGTACTTACGAAGATGCTCTATTAATGATTCGCTCCGGGGCAACACGGCTGGGCTGTAGTGCCAGTGTAAAAATTGTTAGTGTCTGATATTATTCTGATATTATAAAGAATAGATGAATCGAGGATTGTAAACAATGGAAGAACAAGATTATAAAAAACTTGTAGAAATGATAACTGAAACGATTTACAAAGAAATAAAACCGAAAGAAGAATCATCCAATCTTTTCTCTATCCCTGTAGAGATATCCAATCACCATGTTCATTTAACCAGGGACTCTTTGGATGTTTTATATGGAAAGGATTATGAGCTTACTAAATCACGGGATTTGTCTCAGCCCGGAGAATTTGCCAGCAATGAGATGATAAGTATAATTGGTGCAAATATGAGAGTTATCGAAAAAGTAAGAATTCTTGGACCCCTTCGAGAATATACACAAGCAGAATTGTCCATTACTGATGGATATTTTTTGGGGTTAGATCTTTCTACCAGAGTATCGGGGAATATAAAAGGTTCTCCGCCCATCACTATTATCGGACCAAAAGGTGTTTTAACCCTTTCAGAAGGAGCTATTCGAGCTGCTCGGCATATACATATGACTCCCAAGGATGCGGAATCTTATGGGGTGAAGGACAAAGATAGAGTGAATGTGGAAGTATCAGGAGAACATGGAGTTATTTATAAAGATGTGGTAGTCAGGGTTTCTCAAAAAAGCAAGTTAGCCCTTCATCTGGATACAGATGAAGCCAATGCGGGGAATTTAAAAGGAAGCGGTTTAGCAAGAATTTTATAAATAGTTAAATCTCTTAAAGGTTTCATGTTTTAATTGGATTAATTTATTTTTAAAAACTTATATGATTATAAAAAAGGATATAATATGACTGAAAAAAATTTTCGAACTAATTATATACTTAATAGACTATCTATCGATGGTTTTGCGAACATCAAAGATTTGTCTAAAAAATTAGAAGTTTCAGAGATGACCGTTAGAAGGGATCTTAAAGAATTATCTAAAGAAAATATTGTTACTCTTATTCCAGGAGGAGCTGTTCTAAAAAGAAATTCCTCGCCTGATACAAGTGAAGAAAAATATCTGATTAAAACAGCAAAATCATTGATGCTGGAAGAGAAAATTAAGATTTGCCGAAAGGCAGCTTCTTTAATAAAACCAGATGATGTAATTATTATAGATGCGGGTTCTACTACAGAAAATCTTCCTAAATTTATTCCGGAAAATATGCCCCTTACCATTATATGTTATGCATTGAATGTTTTATTTAATGTTTATGAGAACAATAATTGGAAATTAATTTTTTCTGGCGGTTATTTCCATAATGATGTTTTAATGTTTGAAAGTCCTGAGGGAATAGAGACAATAAAAAGAATAAGAGCTAACACATCTTTTGTGGCAGCGGGAGGTATTTCTGAAAAACTTGAGCTTACCACCCCGACTTCTTATGAAAAAGAGACTAAAAGGGCAATTATTGAATCTTCACATAAAAAGGTGTTAATGGTAGATTCTTCAAAATTTGGGAAAATTAAGATTTCGCATTTTGCTGATCTTACCGATTTTGATATTGTTATCACTGATTCAGGAATTTCTAAAGAATTTGAAGAAATTGTCAAAAACATCGGTATCGAACTATATATTGTTTAAAGAAAATAAACACTGATTCCTTTTTTATATCTCGATTTAATAAATTATTAATAAACCAACTTACAAATTCATCCATTCATTATTCAAACGTTTTATTCGTAGATAATTTATTTGCTATAAATAATAGTTGTATCACGGTACAATGAATTTTTTATATAATACGTATTTTACGAGCAAAAAACGAAATTTAAGTAAGGAAGTGATAGATAGGAAATAAATGATGCTTGTTAAATGATTGAATCTTAAACAAAAGAGTTAATTAAAAAATTTCTGGTAAATAGTCAATTGTAAGAAAAAAATATTTGAGGGGGTTATTATTGTGGAATATAGAAATATAGGTTTATCTGGGATTAAAGCTTCGGTTGTTGGTTTGGGTACTTGGGCGATTGGTGGTTGGGCTTGGGGAGGAACAAATGAACCAGATGCGATTAAAGCAATTCATGCAAGCTTGGAAGAGGGAATTACTTTAATTGATACTGCCCCGGCTTATGGTCTTGGTGTATCTGAAAAAATTGTAGGCAAGGCGATTGTTGGAAAACGTGATAAAGTAGTAATAGCTACTAAATGTGGAATAGTATGGCATACTAAAATGGGTGATTACTTATTTGATATATTAGGCAAAAGGATATATCGATATCTCGCTCAAAAGTCCATTCGATATGAGGTTGAGCAGAGTCTTACTCGTCTTCAAACAGATTATATTGATTTATATCAGACGCATTGGCCAGATTGTACTACTCCAATAACTGAAACTATGCAAACTTTGTTAGATTTAAAGAAAGAAGGAAAAATAAGAGCTATTGGTGTAAGCAATGTCAATCTGAAACAAATTAAAGAATATCAATCATTAGGAATCGTGGACAGTACTCAGGAAAAATATAATATGTTCGATAGAGAATTAGAAGAAACAATGCTCCCCTACTGCCACAAAGAAAATATTTCTGTTTTAAGTTATGCTTCGTTAGCATCGGGTATTTTAACGGGTAAAATTACACCAGAACGGAAATTTGTTGGAGACGACCTACGGAAAGATGATGCTCGTTTTACCCCAAAAAATATAAAATTAGTAATAGAAATGCTTGACGAACTCAGACCGATTGCTGAAGAACACAAGATAACAATTGCTCAATTAGTTATTGCATGGACCATCTCTCAAAAAGGAATTACTTTTGCTCTTTGTGGAGCTCGGAATCCAAAACAGGCAAAGGAAAATGCATATGCAGGCGATATTATTTTAACCGAGGTGGAAAAAGAGACTATAGATGGTATAATTGCAAAACATAAAAATATAGTTTAAAAGATTATGTGATTATTGAAGTTCGGTAATTGGATTCAAGGTTGGCCAATACAGCAAAAGTACTGCGAGAATGACGGTACAGTTATCATTCCTGAATAAAAAAGTGAGGTGGAATAAAATTAAAATGAAGAAAATTACAGCAGAAAAATTAACATTAAACAATTTTAGAGCCTTTGGGAATTTTATTTCTACGTTGAGCCCGGAAGGTCCTAAGATTGGAGAAGAGCCAATAGAATTTTATAGGGATATGTTACAAATAAGATTGGGACAGTCTAATGCCGTTTCTGTTTCTGTGTGCCGTGTCAAGAAGCGGGAAGCTTTAGTCGATTGTGTTGAGTACCATAGTAAAACAAGTGAAGGATTTATGCCATTAGATGGTGATGTTTTAATGTGTGTTCTCCCTGCAACTCCTGTTGGAGAACTTGATATAAAAAATGCAAAAGCATTCATAGTACCTAAAGGAACCTTAGTTAATATAAATACTGGAGTTTGGCACTATGCCCCTTATCCTATACAAGATGATCATGTAAATGTTCTTGTTATGCTTCCTGAAAGAACATATGCAAATGACTGTAAAGTAGTAACATTAGATAAAGATGAGTTACTGTTTATAAAAAAACCAGAGTAGTAGAGGATTGATAAATAATAGGCTTTCAAAAAACCCGCTCTTTAAAAATTAAATATTAGGAAGGAAAGATTTTACAAAACAAATCTTATCTTTGTTGCTTGTCTTAGCAGTAGTCAAGGCCAAAAGAAGAATGGTTGTATGGGTGATAGTGATTCAGGAATTTCCAAAGAATATGAAGAGATTATCAAAAATATTGATATTAAGTTATATATAGTCTAAAATAAAAATTGAAACAAGTTAGAGGAATTACTATCCATTATAAGAAAAGGGGAGGGATAAAATGAGATTATTTGGTGGAGTTTTTATGGGAATTGTATTTTTAACAATAGGTATAATTTTACTTCTTAATAGTTTTTTTAACTTTAATATTAATATATTTAAATTAACAATAGGAATTCTTATTGTCTTGTTCGGAGTATTTGTCCTATTTAATGGTTTTGGTTTTCAAGATAGCAGAAACATTGTCTTTAGAGAAGGAATAATCAGGGTTTCAGAAGTTCAAGATGAATATAATATTATATTTGCTTCAGGTACAGTAGATTTATCAAAAGTGAAGATAGAAGATGAGGTGAAGAAAATAGAGGTTAATACCATATTTGCAGAGGGAAAAGTTATCCTTAATCCTGATGTCCCAACATTAATTAAAGCGAGTTCTGCCTTTGGTGAATTAAAATTACCGGATAGTTCATCGGTGGTATTTGGTTCCCAAAAATATAGGATAGGCGAGATTAGTGCTGATCAGGGATATTTGGAGATTGAAGCAAGCGCAGTATTTGGTGTGCTGAAATTCATTATCACAAATTAATTTTTGTAGTTTTCCAAAACGAAAAAAAGATTAGGTATTTGTTGTACAAAAAGATCAGGGGTAAATTTTACCCCTGACCAAATAATTTTAAAAATTTATTTATTTGTCTG
Source organism: Atribacterota bacterium (assembly GCA_030666935.1). Taxonomy (GTDB): domain Bacteria; phylum Atribacterota; class Phoenicimicrobiia; order Phoenicimicrobiales; family Phoenicimicrobiaceae; genus Sediminicultor. The sequence goes on from DAOUWX010000097.1 coordinate 5,050, forward strand.
CAATAAAAATTACTTTATTTCTACTTCTTCACAACAGCAAAAACAACTGCCACTACCTTGTCCCGATGAACCTATGCCAGAAGTTTGTAAAGTAAAATTATCAGTTTGAACTGAAATAGTGACTAAAGGAGTTGCCCAGGCCCAATTATAATCTAAGTAACAGCAATCTTCAGTTTTGGTTACTTTGCATTTTACCTTGGCATCACCAAAAGACATCCATGCAATGCAGTTGTGAATACAGGCAACAAGTTTACCTTCAACACAGATACAGTCTAAATCAACGGTAATTTCTCCCCTCTTGCTGCCCCATAACCAGCTAATTTCATAATTAAAACATCTCTTTTTAGATTTTATTTCCACCATTACTGCATTAGAGAGCATATTATCATATATAATATCAGTATCATCTATTACACAAGTAGTAGTGAAGGTATCTGTTCCTTTTTGCCAATTAATGGTAACAAGATGCATTCCAGTTTGAATTAATGATTCTACCAAATCTTCCCAATCTGAAATAGTCTGGGAATCGAGACCTGCAACATCTTCAAGTAAAACAGCGGTAGCAGAAGAAGTATCATTTATATCGACATCAGGCAGCCAGGCTGAATCAGCTGAAAGAATTTCATCAAGTATGGTATCAAGTTCAGCAGTTGAATCAATCGTCCCTTCATAAGTCCATGCTGTATCTGCCTGCACATTGGTTCCGTATTGTGTATTCCAGTTGGCGATAGCAGTGTCTAATTTTGTCTTTACTGTATTTGGAAGACCAGAAACCGGTGGGGTAACACATCCTGTAAATAGCAAAGCAAGAGAAATAATTATTACTGAACTAATAAGGATAAACTTTTTCATTTTTATCACCTCCAAAATAATTCATTCTCTAGATAGTTATCTTATTATTTTTTTATCACCTCCTTTAAAGAGTAGACACAAATTGATATTATTTGCAACAATTATTAGATATTATTATATACATCAATATTGGCGGAATGATTTTGAGATTTTTAGTGGCAATTTAAAAATGAGGAATGTTTCGAATAGCTATATCTATTATAAATGGTATTTGAAGTAAATAATATGAAACTTAATAATTGTTTGTATAAATTTTTAGATTTAATTATTAGGATTTCATTTTTTGCCCGAATATATTGATTTATTAGACGCCCTTTATATTATACTACGATATAAATCTCAATTTTCCTTCTTTTCATAGGAAATTTTTTAAATTTTGTTTTATTTGCATATTTTATTTTGAAGAGTCTTAACAGGTTAAACTGCAGAAGGAATCCAGCATTATAGTAGGGGCGTATTGCAATACGCCCCTACTTGCAACTTTTTCTCTTCACATAACACGCAATACGATTTATTTCTTGCTTCTGGTTTTAAATTTTATCGTATCCACTTATCACCTATTACATATTACTCATTACTGAATTTCTATACACGATACGGTTTATTTATCCTGCCTATCTTTCCTGATTTTTCTATCTTCTCTTTCTTAATTTTTAACTCGATTGTATAGGAATCCCCTTTTTCCGTAATCCCTGTCCAGTAAATACTTGCTTAGTAGGGTAAATAAAAGGAAGTAAAACAGTGGAGGCATAATTCATTATGCCTCCACAAAAGAAAAGTAGGAGCACGGTGTGCCGTGTCTTCTTGTGCTAACGACTATTCACTATTCACTAAC
>DAOUWX010000249.1 GCA_030666935.1 Atribacterota bacterium
GATGATTATCTGGCCAAGTCAACTGTTATAAGTAAGGATGATATAATTCCTTCCTTATTAGACGGATTTTCCTTTGATGGTAAAGCATATGGTATTCCCAAAGACTTTAATTCCCTTGCCTTGGTCTACAATAAGGACCTTTTTGATATCGCTTACATACAATATCCCAATGAAAATGATACCTGGGATGATTTAGAAAATAAATTAGCAAAAGTTGTGGAAGCTTTTGACGGTGAAGTAACGGGTTTAGCATTGGCACCTGAATTTGCCAGATTTGGAGCTTTTGCCTATGCTGCCGGTTGGGAACCCTTTGTAGACGGTAAAACTAATCTTATGGATCCGGCTTTTAAGGAAGCATTTAATTGGTATACCGGATTAAAAGAAAAAGGCTTAGGAGTTATGCCAGCTGATATTGGCCAAGGTTGGGGCGGAGGTGCTCTTAGTACCGAAAAAGTAGCTGCTGCCTTAGAAGGTGCCTGGATTCTCGGCTTCTTAAGAGATAATGCCCCTAACTTAAAATACGGAGCAACTCTTTTACCTAAAAATCCAGGAACTGGTCAGTCGGGTAATTTTATTTATACTGTAGCATGGGGGATAAATGCTAATTCTAAGAATAAAGATGCCGCCTTTAAAGTAATGGAAGCTTTAACCAGTCCTACTGCTCAACAATGGATTTTAGAAAGAGGATTGGCTATACCCAGTCGTAAGGCTTTAGCTGATAATCCTTATTTCAAAAAAGATACACCAGAAGCACAAGCCAATGAAATAGTTTTTCTTGGTGCGTCTGCAGGAAATGTAAAACCATTTAAGTTTAAAGAATATGGTGGTAAATGGATGGATCCGATTAATGTAGCTTTATCTGAAGTAATGAGCGGACAAAAGACAGTTGATGAAGCATTAGAGGTAGCCCAGGAACAATTAGACGAGTTATTAAAATAATTGGCGTTAATAAAAAAAAGGGGGAGGGGATGATTATCTCTTCCCCTTTTATTTCCTTTATTAGTTTTTTTAATTTTTATTAAAATTAAGATAATGTTAAAATAATAAATGGAGGTAAAAAGAATGGGAAATAGATGGAGCTCCTTAAAAGAAAAAACATCTCCTTATGTTCTTTTGTCTCCTTTTTTATTTGGATTTATAATATTTTTTAGCTATGCATTTATCAGGTCTTTATATTTTAGTTTTACCGATTATGATCTTTTCTCCATACCCAATTGGGTAGGTATAAATAATTATATAAATCTTTTTAAAGAACGTTTATTTACCAGAGCCTTGAAGAATTCATTAACCTTTTCTATTATAGTAACTACCCTACAGACCATATTTGCATTACTTTTAGCAGTGGCCATGAATCAAAAGATAAAAGGAATTAGATTCTTTAGGACTGCTTATTATATGCCCAGTGTTACTTCCAGCATCGTTATTACTCTAATTTTTATGTGGATGTTTCAAAGAAAAGGGGTTATAAACTATCTTTTAACCCTATTTCGTCAGCATGGTTTAATGATAGGAGTTTTTCTGGCACTTTTAATAGGGATACAATTTATATTAGTAGCTATAGAAAAATTAAGAGGGAGGCCAGTTGAATATCTTGAACCCAGTTATATTATTATATCTATTATTTTAGCTTCCATTATTGCCTATGTACTTAAAGATTTTGGTATTATTAAACTTGCTGAAGTAAAAGCAGTCGACATTTTTTGGTTAAATACCAGAGAAAAAGTCCCTTTTTGGGCAGGCCCCTTTGCTTTTCCACGACCCTTAGGCGCAATAATGATCTTAAATATCTGGACTACTGTTCCTACATTTATGATATTGTATTTAGCCGGATTACAGGGTATCCCCAAGGCATTATATGAAGCAGCTGAGGTAGACGGAGCTAAAGGTTGGCAAAAATTCTGGTATATCACCGTTCCTCAACTTAAACATATTACTTTTTTAGTAGTTACCTTGGGATTAATCGGCACCTTGCAGATGTTTGATCAAGTTAAAATTATAGGCAGTCAAGCGCCTTTAGAATCCACCATAACACTGGCTTATTATGTTTATGATAGTGCATTTCCAGGTGCTTCTGCACCAAAAGTTGGTATGGCCAGTGCCGCAGCTGTTATATTAGCGGTCTTAACCCTGACTATAGTTTTAATTCAGAAAAAATTTTCCGGAGAAGGAAGGGATTTAAGAGATTAATGAAAGTCCAAGAGAATTATACTAATGATATAAATCTAAAAATCAAACGTAGGCGTTGGACGAATGTGGGAGCAATCTATTTAATTTTATTATTATTTTCTGTAATTTTTATGGGAACTTTTCTCTTTGGGGCAATCTCTAGCTTAAAGGATAATCCCAGTAGCTGGCCACCTACTCTAAAAACTGAACAATTATCACCAAAAAATTGGATAGGAGCTTATACCTTTGCCCGACAAGGTGGAGGAAGTGGTTTTTTCGGTGAATTAAAGTCCGGTTATGAAGTATCTTTTCAGATTACATATAAATATCCCATGGGAACTAGAATTGTACCACCTCAAGTGATTGTTCCAAAAAGATTTAAAGGGTCAGGAAGAGCTGCTTTAGAGTTAGATAGAGAATTTGTTGCTGATTTTGTAAAAATTAAACCAGTCGAAGAGATTAGCCGCACTACAGTTAAGAATGGCACACAGGTTAGCTATAAGATAGCCATAATAAATTCCAGCCAAAAAGACTTTAATGAATTACCGTTAGATTTATTGGTTCCCTATAAAGTTGATTTTTTATCAGCTGCTCTTTCTCCGAACAGGATAGAGCGATTAGGAAGAGTACAGAGCTGGAATAATTTAGTAAGTGGGGTCATCCCTTACATTTTTCATAATCATTTCAGAGTTTTTAGTGAAAATTATAGCCGTACTACCGGGAAGCGCCTTTTTAGCACCTGGATCTATAATTCCTTTTTTATAACCATGATTAAAGTGCTTACCACTATAATGTTTGCTTCGATGGCTGGATATGCTTTAGCCAGGCTTAGATTTTATGGCAAGAATTTTCTATTTGTATTAATACTTTTTTCCATGATGATTCCCGGACAGGTAACCTTTATTTCAAATTACCTGGTATTACGGGATGGCATTTTTGGATTAACCAAATTGTTTGGCGGAGGAAGCCTTCTGAATACTTTTACCGGGTTAATTGTTTCAGGGTTAGTAGGTGCCAGTGCAGTTTTTATAATGAAACAATTTTTTGAAGGTTTACCTAAAGAAATGGAAGAATCGGCTCGGATTGATGGTGCCAGTACCTATCAAATTTTCTCAAAAATAATGTTACCC
>DAOUWX010000023.1 GCA_030666935.1 Atribacterota bacterium
CATTCAAGTCTTGGGATTTGCATTTTTTTTCGAAGCATTCAATAATATCGGTGTTGTATTTTTTCGCAAGGAGTTGGAGTTTAATAAAGTATTTATCCATCGATTTGTGGGGATATCGACAAATTTTATTGTTGCTGTGACGGCAGCTTTAATTTTAAGAAGCGTATGGGCGCTTGTATTGGGTTTACTCGCCGAGAAGGTAGTGAGTATTATCGTTAGTTATATCATTCATCCATATCGACCTCGTTTTAGTAGAGATATTGAAAAGGCAAGAGAACTCTTCGGTTTTGGAAAATGGATTCTTGGTTCGAGTATATTGGTGTTTATAGGGGAACATATTGATGATATTCTTGTAGGGAGAGTACTTAGTGCTACCGCTCTTGGGTTTTATCAAATGGCATATAGAATATCAAATATGTTGGAAACTGAAATTACCCGGGTTATTACAAGTGTGGCATTTCCTGCTTATGCCAAGCTTCAAGATCAAGCAATTAGATTACAGAAAGCTTATTTTCGAATTATGAGATTAACTATGGCGATTTCAATACCTATTGCCGTTGGAATGGTGTTTTTGGCTCCTGAATTCACAATGGTATTTTTGGGAGAGAAGTGGATGTCTATGGTTATTGTGATGCAGCTTCTGGCAGTGGCAGGGCTTGTTAAATCAATTATATCTACAGGAAGTCCTTTGTTTACGGGGAGGGGATATCCAAATTATGAATTTTACATGCAGTTAATCAGGGGGTTGACAATCATCATTGTTATTTACCCCTTAATAATGTATGGGGGTATTTCGGGAGCGGCTTTAGGCGTGATTTTAAGTATGGTAAGCATGTTGATTATCTGGTATCCGTTATCTCAAAAAATTATAAGGTCATCCTGGAAGATATATTTTAGTACTCTTTGGCCCCCGTTATTTTGCTCATTGTTTATGGCAGGAGGTTTGTATATAGCCAAAATATTTTGGGAACCGGTAGGGCAATCTTTAGTTTTGGGCATATCAATATTTTCTATAATAGTTATAACGAGTATCGGTATTTATCTTGTAGCCATGTATTTTTTACATAGATATTATCCCAAATATGATATTTTCAACGAAGTTAAATTTTTCTATAAATCTTTGGTGAAAAAATAGACAATTAGAATCAAATTTTAATCTGTAGGAGGAGGTAAAATGGTAAATGCATTGGTTTGTGGAGCAGGTGGTTTTATTGGAAGTAACCTGGTAAAACAATTGAAAAAAGAAGGATATTGGGTAAGAGGAATAGATCTTAAACACCCCGAATTTTCTAAAACGAAAGCTGATGATTTTGTTATAGGAGATTTAAGAAATCCGGATATTTGCCGCCACGTTTTAGACCAACCTTTTGACGAGGTTTATCAACTGGCTGCCGATATGGGTGGTGCCGGATATGTATTTACCGGTGATAATGATGCTGATATCATGCATAATTCTGCTCTTATCAATTTAAATATGTTAGAAGCTTGTTATCAACGAGACATGAAGAAAATATTTTATTCTTCTTCTGCTTGTATTTATCCAAAGTATAATCAAACTGATCCTGATAATCCAAAAACTGCTGAAAATTCAGCTTACCCGGCTTATCCGGACAGTGAATATGGATGGGAAAAATTGTTTAGTGAACGTTTATACCTGTCTTTTCATAGAAATCATAATATGGATATTAGAATTGCCCGATTTCATAATATTTTCGGGCCGGAAGGTTCGTGGAATGATGGACGCGAAAAAGCTCCTGCAGCTTTTTGCCGTAAAGTAGCAGAAGCGCCAGACGGCGGAGAAATAAAGATGTGGGGTGATGGCAAACAAACTCGCTCATTTTTATATATTGACGAATGCCTTGAAACTGTCATGAGATTGATGAAATCAAATATTATTGGACCGATAAATATAGGTTCGGAAGAAATGGTAACTATAAATGGGTTAGCTGAAATGGTTATGAATATTGCCGGCAAAAAACTTCGTATAAAACATATTCCTGGTCCGTTAGGGGTTAGAGGAAGAAATTCTGATAATCAATTAATCAGGGATAAATTGGGATGGGAACCAAAATATCCATTAAGGGAGGGATTAAAAAAAACCTATTTATGGATAAAGAAACAAATTAAAAAGGGGAAAAATAAAGAGTATGAATAAGCCATTGAATGATAATTATATTAGCCCTGAACTCAATCGTCTTATCATCAAATCGTATCGCGCAGTAAATAGATGGGTTAGTTATGATGTAATAAACATTTATGAGGATGCTTTTACAAAAATAGATTCTTCAATATCAATTTCCAATATTGAAAAAATATCTTATTTTATTAGAAGGGTCTTAAAAAATCATTACTTGTGTTCAAATAAACTCACTGATAGTATTTACAAAATAATCCAAAGAGTTTTATCTAAAACCTATGATGAATCAATATTTGTGACCTGCATGTCCGCTCCTTTAGTTGATATTCTTGGGTTTTACAAAAGTAAAGGTATAAAGATTGCTTATATTATTGATGCCTGGGAAAATAAAATAGAATATATTGCTGCACGTATTGATTCAATAGACATCGTTTTAATGGCATATCAGGATTCCATAAATTTCCTGGGGAAGTGTCTTCCTTCTCATTTAGCGAAAAGAATATACCTTTTTCCTGTTTTTATTGATCCGAATGTATACCCCAAAAAATCTCCTAATAAATTATACGATATTATACAAGTTGGCAGAAAAAATAATACTTTACACGAGTGGACGAAAAGATATTCAGCTGAAAAAAAATATAGCTATTTATATCAAAAAAGAAATCAACGTGGTATGTATTATTTCGAAGATAGAGATTGGGAAGATAATAATTTTCAACTTTCTTATCCCAGTCTGGTAAAAACTTTATGTCAATCAAAAATAGCTTTAGTATCACCGTCCGATACAACGGATATTAAACGAACGGGGAGGGTCAGTCCTTTGACTCATCGCTACCTGGAGGCTGCCATGTGCTATGCTGTTCCCGTTGGCCTTGCTCCTACTGGGGGTGAATATGTGAATTTCTTTCCCAAGACTTTTACTACTGTCCCAAAAGATTATGAAGAATTTGAGTATGTTTGTAACCGATTATTGGAAGATGCAAATTTAAGATTAAAAATTACGAATGAAAATCGAAATTATGTTATCGAGAATCACTCCACCGAAGCTCGTTACAAACAATTACAGCAAATTTTATCTAAATATAAGAAAAATTAATTTTACGATAAATATCATTAAGGTAAGCTAAAAAGTGACGTTCGTTCATTTGCTTATCCTTATGGTTCAAAATTTTATAATCACGATATAATTTAACTAGTTGAAAATGACGGATTTCTATGTGTGGTAACAATCAGTGAAAAAAATAATTAATAAATATAAATTTTGTAATCTTTACAGTTTACCGAGAATTTCTGCCGGTAATTATTATTGTAGTTTTAAAATTAAAGCTTCAGGGATCTTTTCAGATTTTAATATATTGCATTCTTAACTGTGAGGTATTTGTGCCAATGAAGTACTCATATTTTTTTTCCATGAAAAACAGGAAAGGTTATTTATGGTAACATCTCTGAAAGTTAGTGTTATTATTCCAGTTTATAATCAGGCTCAATTCATTGACAAAGCAATTGAAAGTGTTTTGAAGCAATCTTATCAGAATTTTGAGATTATTGTTGTTAACGACGGTTCTACTGACAACACTGAAGCAATAGTAAAGGGTTTTATTGATTTTAGAATTCGTTATATCTGCCATAGCGATAATCGGGGTATCTCAGCAGCTCGAAACACAGGAATAAGGGCTTCTCGGGGCGAATATATTGCTTTACTTGATGCAGATGATGAATTTTTACCGGAAAAACTGGATATGCAAGTTAAGCTCTTACAGAGTGAACCTTCCGATGTTGGCGTAGTCTGTGCATGGTCATTTAATATGGACAAAGATGGTAATTATATTAGCAAGAGATACTTGCCGAGAAAAGAAGGTTATATTTTCGAAGGTTTACTTTCTACGAATTACATGAGTGTTCCTGCTCTGCTTATAAGGAGAGAATGTTTTGAAAAAGTAGGATTATTTGATAGCTCACTAGACGGACAGGAAGATTGGGATATGTGGATAAGAATTGCTAAATACTATAAATTTTCTCTCATTAAAATTCCCTTGGCAAAACGAAGGATTCATCCCAATCGAATAAGTTATCATTTAGAGAAGAAAGTTATTACAGCAAGAAGAATAATAAAAAAACATATCAATGAATTAAAAATCAGGAGAAACATTCATAGTAAACATTATTTCTATATAGGTCGAAGATATTGTTATATGGGAAAAATGGGAATTGGCAGAAGATATATTTGTAAAGCAATTTCATTTTATCCCTTTTATATCTATTATTATATTTTAATATTTGTTTCTTTATTTGGCTCAAAATGTTTTTTATGTTTTTTAAATGTAATAAGATTTTTAAAAAATAAAACATTAAAATTTATAAATAAAAATAGAAAATTTATTTAAAATAAATCTTGAAGTGCATTGGAGGGTTGGAAAGAATTGATAAAGCTACTAGATAGTTCATTTATTGTCGTAAAACTACGTAGAAATATTTTAATTCCTTTTTACTGTAAATACATTAGACGGTCGAAGATGCTCACTTATCATCAAAAGTTAAAAAAGTATCAGTGGAACTCATTAAAGGAAAATCGAGAGACTCAAAGAAGGAAATTATATCATCTGATTCAATATGCCAGCCAAAATATTCCTTATTATCAACAGGTTATCAAGGAACATAATATAACATTTTCAGAAGATACCATCTTTGAGGATATCAAAAAGTTCCCCTTGCTCACCAAAGAGATTATCAGAAACCATTTCGATAAACTCCATCAATTCAGGGATAAAACCTATTACCGCAATACCTCGGGCGGTTCAACCGGAGAACCGGTCGTCTTCTACCAGGATAAAGAGTATTTAGATTGGGCCAATGCCACTAAACGCTTATTTAATGAATGGGCAGGGAGAGAGCTTGGTGATCCTATGGTGAAATTGTGGGGTTTATTATCGGATATTTTGGGAAGTGGTCAGGGATTTAAAGAGTACCTGCGGCAACAGGTTTCCGGAATAATCATTTTGAACACTTATAGAATGACCGATGAGGACATGTATAGATATGTGAAGAAAATTAACAAAATAAAACCCCGTTTAATCCTTGCTTATACCAACAGCATTGAAGAATTAGCCCGTTTTATCCGGGAACACCATCTCTCCATTTATTCTCCTCCTGTTATTATGACCGCTGCTGGTGTTTTGTATCCGGAAGTAAAGGCGAAGATTGAAGAGATATTTCATACTACCGTATTCAACCGTTATGGTTCAAGAGAAGTCAGTGATATGACCTGTAACTGTGAAAAGGATGAAGGATTGCACCTGATTCCTGCTATTCATTATTTGGAGATTGTGGATGATGAGGGAAGACAAGTAAAGCCCGGAGTACCGGGAAATATCATTGTGACTTTGCTGACCAATTACACCATGCCTTTGATTCGGTATAAAATTGGCGACATAGGGGTACTCTCTGATAAAGCCTGCAGCTGTGGAAGGGGATTTCCTCTTTTGGAACAAGTAAAAGGCCGCATACGTAGTGTATTTAGAAATAAACAGGGAGATTTTATAGATGGTGGTATTTTTGTCCGTTTATTCTATTTCCGTGAAAATATTAAACAATTTCAAGTGATTCAGGAATCTCTTGAACAGATTACTGTAAATATTGTGTTGAAAAATAAAAAGCAATTAAAAATTACAGAAAAGGATTTTCTGGAAATTAGTGAATCGATTAAAAAAATAATGAAAAGCAATATTATAATAAAATATAATTTGGTTGAATTTATTAATCCGACCTCATCCGGGAAATACGGATATGTTATCTCTAAAGTGAAAATTAAGAAAAAAGGAGTTCAATAATAGTATATTCCGTAAATATAAGAAAGAAAGTTGCATATTAAAATAAAGAGAGACTATATTAAAGATGTATCAAAGTCCGGATGTTTTTCTTATTGCTTCAATTCTTGCAGAATGAGTAGGCATAATCGGAACTTTAATAAAAATATATATTCTATTGGAAAAAATATTTTAACAATGAAGAAACAAAAACTGCAAGAGGAAATCGAAAGACCATTCTATGTGATTAATGAATGAAAATTTAGGAGGTTAGTTGATAATATGTTACGAATAATGTTAAACGACTGGCCTGGTTGGTTGCTTATATCGTTGTCTTTCTATATAGTTATAAGGTTTCGAAAAAAATGGAAAGATAACAATTTAACCTTTGCTCTTTGCTTTACATTGGTCATGCATCATATCATAGCGCTTACTAATACATATTTATTTATCATTCATGGTGCAGATGCTGATGCGGTTAGATTTCATCGCTTAGCTGTGGAATGGGCAGCAAATGGTAAATTATCAGTAACAAGTGGTGCTAAATTTTACCAACAATTATTGGGAATTTTTTATAGAATTTTTAGTCCATCACATCTTTTTGGAGAAGAACTTTCGATTATTGCCTTCCTCTTTTCGTGTTTAGTATTGATAAAATTAATAGATCTTATTAACCTTAAGAAATATCGAGTAGGATTATTACTGATGTTTGGATTATTGCCCACAAATTTAGTATTAAGCTCAATAACTATGAGGGAATCATATCAAATTCTTTTTTTTATGCTCTCTGTTTACTGGGGATTGCGATTTCGTCTAAAACCTGCAAAAAGTACATTGGTATTTTGTGTATTATCAGCGCTCATCATGGGATTTTTTCACATAGCCTTAATTTTATATATATTATTCTTGCTACCGTTACTTCTTCTATGGTTTCCTAAACAAATTTCTAGTTTTCCGGAAAGCAGATGGATTTTTCTAAGAAAAAGATTCATGGTTATCAGTGTTATATTAATTCTAATAATAGGCATTCTATTCATAGCTGTTTTATCAGGGATTCAGGGGTTAGGGGTAGTAACATCTGTTTTTTCCGGCAAAGGATTAAAATACGTAGTGGATTACCGAACAAGATTAATGTTTGAAATGGCGCCTGATGCACGGGCGAATTATGGTATAATGCTGGATACATCTTCGGTGGGGTCACTAATTAAAACAACAACTTTAGCCTATATTTATTATCTTTTCGCACCATTTCCCTGGCAAATTACCAATTGGTTGGATGTTTATGCTTTTGCTGAATCTCTACTAAGATTTATTTTAATGTTATTCAGCATCATATCCTGGTATCGAGCAGAAGACACAAAGCAACGTATTTGGGGATTGTTTTTGGTTATTTATTTTTTTATGACATTTTTATGGGCTATGGGGACAGTAAATTATGGAACGAGTATTCGTCACCACCTTCTCACCAATTGGATTATTGTTATCTTGGGTGGTCCTGTAATAATAGATTTTGTTGTAAGACAATTCAGGAGGGTACTCCCAGCTCATAAAAGTGTATAAAAAGGTGTTTAAATTAGCTAACTCAATAGCGCAAATAAGAGCATTATAAGTTATTAATTTTTTATCAAAAATATTTTTTGGAGATATTTTGAATGAATGTTTTAGTTACATCTGCAGGTACAAGAGGATATTTAATTAGATATTTTAAAAAGGCATTAAAAGAGAAAGGAAAAATATTTGCTGCCGACTGCAGTAAATATGCACCTGCTTTATATAATGCAGATAATTATTTTATTGTACCGCCTGCATTAGATAAAAATTATATAAATGAATTATATAAAATTTGCCTAAAGAACGATATTAAAGGCGTTATTTCTCTTAACGATGTTGAATTACCGATTTTGGCGCAGCATAAAAATAAATTTATTGAGAAGGGTATTCATTTGATTATTTCGGATAAAAGAGTGATAGATATATGTTATGATAAATATAAAACTTTTAAATTTTTGAAAAAAAACAAATTTTCTTTTGCAAAAACTTATATTTCTTTGGATGAATCTTTACGGGAGATAAAAGCCAAGAATCTTAAATTTCCTTTAATATTAAAACCTAGAAAAGGGAGTGCAAGTATAAGAATAATAAAAGTGTTTAATATAAAAGAATTGCGAGATAAATTTGAAGGAAAAAAGTTCATCATCCAAGAATTCCCTCAAGGTGATGAATATGGAGTAGATGTTTTTAGCAATTCCGATTTAGTACCCATATCAATTTTTGCAAAAAGAAAAATGAGGATAGTTGCCGGTGAAGCAGATAAGGAAATTACCGTTTATGATGAAAAAATGATATGTTATATTAAAAATATAATTGGAAGATTAAAACTTTACGGACCTGGTGATATAGATTTAATTAAGCGAGAAAATGAATATATTATTTTGGATATAAACCCACGATTTGGAGGGGGCTACTCCATCGCGCATGCAGTAGGCGCCAATTTTCCCCAAAAAATAATTAGATTAATCAATGGAGAAATATTAGAAGCCGATTTTAGGAGATATCCGGATAATATCGTGATGATGAAGCAATATGAAATTGTTACAAGAAATTTTAATATTTTAAGTTAAAAAAATTAGATGATGGATAGTTGATTTAAAGCATCAAAAGTGATCTTAATCTCAAATTATTTTTATCTTTGTATAGTAAATAAGTTTTTTCGATAAAATACTAGATATATTTTAAATATAAAAATAAATTTAATCATCCTGCTGATGAAACTTATTTCTAAAATTAGAAACACCATCCGTCATAATAATTGTGAGTTACTTAAAATAAGGAGCTATTTTCTATGGTAATTAGCAGTTCATATAGTGTAGCGAAATTACGAAGAAACATTTTGCTTCCAATTTATTGGAATTATATCAGACGGTTAAAAACACTAAACTATTATGAAAAACTAAAAAAAATCCAATGGAACACCATGGAAGAAAATCGGGAAATCCAACGTAAAAAACTTTACGAACTGATTAAATACGCCAGTCAAAACATTCCTTATTATCGTAAAATTGTCAAAAAATATGATATTCATTTTTCAGAAGATACTATATTTAAAGATATTAAAAAATTTCCAGTTTTAACCAAAGAATTTATCAGAAATCATTTTGATGAGTTATATATATTTAAAGATAACTCTTATTATCGTAATACATCAGGCGGGTCAACAGGGGAAGCAGTGATATTTTTTCAAGATAAACAATATTTAGAATGGGCGAACGCAACCAAACGATTATTTAATGAATGGGCTGGGAGAAAACCTGGTGAGCCCATGGTAAAATTATGGGGTTCATTGCGAGATATTTTAGAGGGCGGTCAGGGTTTTAAAGGATATCTAAGGCAGCAGATTTCCGGAGTAACTATTCTAAATTCTTACAGGATGAACGAGAGAGAGATGTATGAGTATGTGAAAAGCATTAATAATATAAAACCCCGTTTATTGCTTGCTTTTCCGAACAGTATTGATGAATTGGCTCGCTTTATTCAGAAACATCGTTTATCCATTTATTCTCCTCCCGCTATCATGACTTCCGGTGGTCTTTTATATCCGGAAGTTCAGGCAAGAATTAAAGAAGTTTTTCAAGCACCTGTATTTAATCGTTATGGTTCAAGAGAAGTAGGTGATATTGCTTGTAATTGCGAAGAAAATCAAGGACTGCATGTAATTCCAAATATTCACTATATCGAGATATTGAATAACCGGGAAAAAGAAGTAAAAGCCGGAGAAATAGGAGAAATAGGTGAAATAGTGATAACATCCCTGACAAATTATTCCATGCCCTTAATTAGATACAAAATTGAAGATAGAGGTATTCTCTCAAAAAAAGAGTGTAGCTGCGGAAGGGGTTTTCCGCTTTTGGAGAAAGTGGAAGGCCGTATTCGCAGCACGTTTAGAAATAAACAGGGAGATTTAATAGATAGTGGACTTTTTATACGTTTATTCTTTTTTCGTGATAACATTAAGCAATTTCAAGTGATTCAGGAGTCCCTTGATCAAATAACCATTAATCTTGTATTGAAGGATAAACAAAAACTAAAGGTCGTTGAAAAAGACTTCAGGGAAATTGGTGAAATCATTAAAGTGATAATGGGTGACGATATAAAAATTAAACATAAAATCGTTAATGAAATAAAACACAGTCCTTCCGGAAAATATATGTATACTTTTTCTAAGATTAAAAATTAAGCAAAAATTCAGCTGGATTAAATTTGGTATTGATAATTGACTGATAATTTTACAGTAGGATAGAAACCAGGATATTATAAAGGATATTTATGGTAATGAAAAAAATCATGTTAATAGTACCCTCTTTTATAAAAGGAGGCGTAGAAAGAGTCGTAAATACCTTAAGTAAAAGATTAAAAAAATATTATGATGTTTATGTGGTTATATATCATAAGCCTATTGAGTATGAAGTTGAGTCCACTTTAATCAATTTAGAAACTCCTACAGGCTCTTTTGGTAGAAAAATAAAAAATATTTTTTGCAGGGTTATCAAATTAAAAAAATTAATCAAAGAAATATCGCCTGACTTCATTGTATCATTTATGGGAAATTTACCTCCTATTTTAACTTTAAAGCCGGTTATGGTGAGCATTCACAGCAACCCGGATTCCCCCCCTTTATATAGAAAAATATTATTAAAAACCGTGTATAAATTTTCCAATGTAAAGAAAATAATCACTGTTTCTAAAGGAATAGAGAAAAAACTGAACACCAATTATAATTTAAAAAATACAAAAATTATTTACAACCCAATAGACTTAAATTTAATAGATCAAAAATTACTTGCTTTGAAACCCTTTAAATTTGATTATATCCTGGCGGTTGGAAGATTAAACAGACAAAGAGGTCATGATATTCTGATAAAATCTTTTGCAAAATCATCTTTGAAAAATAAAGTGAAGCTGGTTATTTTAGGTGAAGGAAAAGAAAGAAAAAATTTGGAAAACTTGATTAATGATTTAAAGATAAAAAATAAAGTTTTATTGCCTGGAAATATGGAGAATCCATTTGTTTATATGAAATATGCTCAACTTTTTATCCATTCTTCAAGGTGCGAAGGTTTGTCTGTGGTTTTATTGGAAGCTTTAGCATGCAATGTAGCAGTCATTACTACAAATTGTTGTGAGATTGGCCCCCCTTATGAGGTTATGGAAAATGAAGTCAATAGTCTGCTTGTGCCTTCTGAAGATGACGAATTATTGAAAGATGCTATGGAAAGATTGTATCACGACAAAGAATTATATATGAAGTTAAAATCAAATGCACGCAGAAGTGTTGAAAGATTTGATGTAAAAAATATAGTCAAAGACTGGATAAGCTTATTTGAAAAAGAGTATTGTCTTTGATTATTGACATCCTGTGTAGCCAGGGATGATAAAAATTATAGCTCGATAGTTTTAGGGAATGTTCTAATGATTACTTTATTATGGGTTGGAAACTGAAAGACATATTTACTTTAAAGTATTAGAGAGAATGCTTGGAAAACGGAGGTGAAACTATTTTGTCTTATATTGATCATGCAATAGGAGCTTATTTGCGGAGAAATGTTATTTTTCCACTTTACTGGAAGTATATCAGACGTTCGAATGTCTTAAAATACTATCAAGAGCTAAGAACTCACCAATGGAATACTTTGGAAGAGAACAAGAAAATTCAGCAGAAAAAACTTTATAAACTTATTGAATATGCCAGTGAAAATATACCTTATTACAAAAAGATTATCCAGGAACATAACATACGATTTTCGGAAGAAACCATATTTAATGATATTAAAAAATTCCCTCTTTTGACCAAAGATATAATTAGAAAACATTTTGATGAGCTCTATAAGTTTAGAGATAAAACTTATTTCCGCAACCATACAAGTGGGTCAACCGGGGAACCGGCAATATTTTACCAGGATAAATATTGCTTGGAATGGAAAATTGCAACAAAAATATTTTTCGATGAATGGGCCGGAAGACAAATTGGCGAACCCATGTTAAAGTTGTGGGGAGCAGTTCAAGATATTTTAAAAGAGGGTCAGGGGATAAAAGCGTATCTCAGGCAACAGTTTTACGGAGTAACAACTTTAAATTCTTATAGGATGACAGAAAAAAATTTGTATGATTACGTTCGGAAAATTAATAGAATAAAACCTCACTTGATACTTACTTATACCAATAGCATCGATGAATTAGCCCGCTTTATTCAGGACCATCATTTAACCGTTTATTCTCCCGGTGCCATTATGACCTCAGCCGGTGTTTTATTTCCTGAAATCAGAACAAAGGTTGAAGAGGTATTTAGAGCTCCCATATTTGATAATTATGGCTCAAGAGAGACAGGAAGTATTGCTTGTAATTGTGATAAAAATGAAGGATTGCATTTAATTCCGAATATTCACTATGTGGAAATTTTAGATGCCGATGCAAAGGAAGCAGGCCCAGGAGAATCGGAAGAAATAGTAGTAACATTACTAACCAATTATACGATGCCTTTAATTAGATATACAATTGAAGACCGGGGTATTTTTTCAAAAAAAGTGTGTAGCTGTGGAAGGGGATTTCCTCTATTGGCAAAAGTAGAAGGTCGTATAATTAATATGTTTAGGAATAAGCAGGGCGATTTAATTGGCAGTGGTTTTTTAGTTTCATTAATTTATTATCGTGACTATGTAAAACAACTCCAAATAATTCAGAAAACTGTTGATTACATTATTATTAATTTGGTCTTAAAAGATAATCAAGAAATACAGGAAGTAAAAAAAGACTTTAAAAATATTAATAAAAAAATCAGATTAGTTATGGGGAACGAAACAAAAATTAAGTATAATATAGTTAATGAGATAAAACCTAGTAAAGCAGGGAAATATATGTATGCCTTCTCTCAGGTAGAAAATAAATAAAATTTTATATTGATAAAAGCTTAAAAAAATATTTATTAAAATATTGTTAATAGAGCAGCGGCAGAATAATAGAAATTTTAAAGGATTTTTATTTATGGTAAAAAAGACATATCAATATTACTATTTAATTGATAAGCACTGAAAACGGGGGAATAAATATATTGTCGTATATCAACTATATAATAGCAAGTAATTTACGTAGATATGTTGTTTTTCCATTTTATTGGAAATATATCAAGCATTCTAACGTATTAAGTTGCTATAAAGTATTAAGGAATCACCAATGGAATACTTTGGAAGAAAATAAGAAAATTCAGCAGAAAAAGCTTCATCAAATGATTAAATATGCCGGTCAAAATATACCTTATTATAAGAAAATTATTAAAGAGCATAACATACAATTTTCGGAAGATACCGTATTTGAAGATATTAAAAAATTTCCTCTTTTGACCAAAGAAATTATCAGAAATAATTTTGATAAATTATATAAATTTAGAGACCACAGTTATTATCGTAATTCTTCTGGTGGATCAACAGGGGAACCTGTAGTATTTTATCAAGATAGAGATTACTTTGCGTGGAATATCGCAACTAAAATTTTATTTGATGAATGGGCTGGGAGAAAGATTGGTGAGCCTATGGTAAAATTATGGGGTTCAATACAAGATGTTTTAAAGGGTGGTCAGGGTTTCAAAGAATATCTCAGACAGCAGCTTTCTGGAGTAACAACTTTAGGTTCTACCAAGATGACTGAGAAAGATATGTATGAGTACGTGCAGAGGATTAACCATATAAAGCCTCGATTAATACTCGCCTATGCAAATTGTATTGGCGAAATAGCACGCTTTATCCAAAAGCATGATTTACCCATTTATTCTCCCAGGGCTATCATGACTTCTGCATGTGTTTTATTTCCTGAAATAAGAAAGAATATTGAAGATGTATTTCAAACTACCTTATTTAACCGTTACGGTTCAAGAGAAGTGGGCGATGTTGCCTGTAATTGTAAAACAAGTCCTGGGTTACATTTAATTCCTGATATTCATTATGTAGAAATTGTAGATGAAAATGAAAAAGAAGTAAATAAGGGAGAGAAAGGCGAGATAATAATAACAGTCCTAACTAATTATACTATGCCTTTAGTTAGATATAAAATTGGTGATAGAGGTATTTTATCTAATAGGGATTGTAAATGCGGACATGGATTACCTCTCTTGGAAAAAGTTGAAGGTCGCATAGTGGGTCATTTTAAAAATAAGCGTGGAGACATTGTAAGCGGAGGGTTTTTCTTTACTATATTATTATTTCGAAAAAATATAAAACAGTTTCAAATTATTCAAGAAGCAATAGATTATATTATTATAAATTTGGTATTAATGGATAAAACAAAATTAAAAAATATGGATAAAGATTTTAAAGAGATTAATCAGATAATCCGGAAGGTAATGGGAAACGACACCAAAATTAAATATAATATAGTTAATGAAATAAAACTTAGTCCTTCTGGAAAGTTTATGTATTCTTTTTCTAAAATAATGAGCTAAAATATCCATAAAACCATTGATTAAGCGTGTGATGAGAAATGGTTGGTTGGAGAGGAGCAATAAATTCGAACGGTGATAGAAATTAATTATTGAGGTAATCAAAATGAAGATTCTTTATATAATTTCCGGACTTTCTACTGGTGGTGCTGAAATGATGCTCTATAAATTGCTCTCGGTTATAGACCGGGATGTTTTTGAACCCATTGTAATATCATTAACTGATTACGGCAGCTTGGGAAATAATATTAAAAATTTGAATATCCCTGTTTATAAGATGGGAATGAAAGCAGGCTTTCCGAATCCTTTTAAGGTTTGGCGTTTTATTAAATTGATACGAAAAATACACCCTGCATTAATTCAGGGTTGGATGTATCATGG
>DAOUWX010000225.1 GCA_030666935.1 Atribacterota bacterium
AAAACAGTCTTTACATCTGCTTTTATTCCATTTTTATTTCTCTAACCACAAATCCCGAAGCGCCGACATAGATTGAAAAACGCCTGGCGCTGTCTGTATTTTGGAAAGCGGCGTTGCCGTAAACCGTACTCACAAAAGGAAATTTTTGCCCATAGCTGTAAAGATATTGCCAAAGGGTATTATCTTCTTTTTCAACTAAAGAATAGATAGTCGCCTGATTTTGAACTTCGTCTTCGGTTTTAAGATAACGTCCCCGTAAACGGGTTAAACGGTAACGCGTGTGTAAACCTAAAAAATTAAGCCATGAATCCCATTTTAAAATATCGCCCTCAAGCATCCACTGATCGCCTTTGATTACATACCGCCCTTTAATACGGGAATCGGAATCGTAGAATTGTGCCAGAGTAATCCGGCTGGTTTTGCTATCCTCTAAAGGCTGGATTATCAGCTCCGCCACAGGCATCTCAAAAGTAAATGTGTGATAAGCCTGGAAGAAAAATCCCATAAATAAAGCCATTCCGAATACGGCAGTCCATAAAAGGATTAATATTAAATTTCGCAAAGCGGCCATCAATTTTGGCGGCCCTGCTTTTTTCTTGGAGAATAATCGAATAAGCCAATTAATACGGCGGTAAAGAAAAAATACAAATATGAGAATTCCAATAAAAAGTCCGACAACGCCGGTATAGATTAAAAAATCAGGATTAAGTTGAATTAAATACATATTTACGTCTCTTGTAAATTGGTATGACTATTTTTAAATATTTTACAATTCAAATTTAAATAATGCAATATTTATAAATTTCAATTAGTGAGTATCCGAACGAAAAGTTAATTTTTGTCATCCCGACTGCTCGGGTGTTGCTCATAGTTAGCCACTCCCACGGGGACGGCTGTGCCGCGAACCACACCGATCTACACTGAATTTAAAAAGCTGAGAATTGGCTGTTTCAAATATTTTTAAGTTTTTTAGTGCCCCGCTCCGCAGGAGTCCCCGTGGGACAGGGATCCCTTTGGGATAAATTTGTGTAATTCCGACGTTCCTCAGGATAAGGCGTCCCGCACTATACTCCCCATTAAGTACAGTGATTCGGGAGTGGTTAAAAGTTTAATCTGCAACAGCCTGATAGTCGGGAGGCAGGTTTGTATTTTTGTTTTTGTGTTTTGTGATTGTAGGCTGATAATTTATCATTACTTTTCCCGATCATTCGGGATTGGTTAGTTTTTCCAGCCAATTAAAAATAAATAATCCCTTATTCTTTTCTCCTAATGTAGTTTTGGGTGCGGTGCATAGTCCAACACCGGCATGGAATGCTGGCTTAGCTTTTAGAAATAGATAGATTTATGGTAAACGTCGCAGCAATCCATTCCTTATTACGTTAGCACGTTTATAACTTACTTCCAGCGATAACCAACATTTTCCGATTTAAAGTCTACTTCTATGTCAATTACATTCCCATTAAGTATAAAATTTGTGGTATCATTTTCAAATAAATTCCAAATTTTGTCGCCAGATAAATTTATATAATTCATTTCATTGACATCTGCTACAATTGCAACATCGTCCTTAAAATCGCTTGTCATTAGATATCGAGGTTCAATTACAATCTTCCCTTGAGTATTTATATATCCCCACATACTATCTATTTTTACTGCAGCTAGTCCTTGAGAAAATTTACGAGCATATTTATATTTTGGTGAAATGCTTATATTTAATGTAGTGTCAATATATCCAAACAAACTATCTTTTTCTATTACAGAATAACCCTCGGAAAAAGTACCACAAAATTGTTTACTGTTATTAAAAACTAATTCACCATCTCTATTAATAATATTATAAACGCTATCTTTCATTGTAACAGCATATCCAGAGTTAAAGAAACCAACCTGGCCATATTTTGGTTTAATAACTATCTGCCCTGATTTATCAATAAATCCATATTTATTTCCAACTAAAACAGATGCTAACCCTTCTGAAAATGATGATGCACTTTTGAATTTTGGTCTGATAACATATTCACCTTTATTATTAATAAAACCTGTTTTTCCTCTTTTTATCACTTTTGCCAAACCCTCAGAGAATGGCGCTGCATAAGTATAAATTGGTGGAATTTGAATTGAGTCCTTCTGATTTATATAGCCATAAGATTCACCATATTTTATTCCCAAAAACCGATTTGAGACTAGAATTTGTGCAAGACCTTCCTGCATTTGTCCAATCCACAAATAATTTGGATCCACTAAAACTTCCCCTAGTGTATCGATTATGCATATTTCCTGAGTCGAAAAATATTTAAGAAACTTATCATCATATTTGATGGTAGCAGCATTGTTTTTAAACCTTAAAAATTGATTAGAGAACATTTCTTTAATACTGGTTTCTAGCTTGAAACGAGTCTTCAAAATAATATCGCCATTCATATTGATATAGCTAATAAAACCATCATCGATAACAGGAATAAAATTCGGTTGTGAAGCACTTATAAATAGAAAAGATAAAAAGATTAAGAAAACAGACCTCAAAAGTAACTCCTTTAAAAGACTTTAAATACAAGATTGACTTCGACGTGCTAACTAGGTTATAAGGTGACCGAACGCCTGAAGAACCTACACGAGCCGAAAAGCCGGCGCGTGTAGGTTCACCTTGATAAACATGTTAGTCCACTATTTGATTACTATAAGTTTTCTTGAACGCGATTCTGAGTTTGAGCGTAAATTAAGAACGTATATCCCTGATGATAGGTGTGTTGGTGCGTATTTAAAGGTATTAATCCCAGTACTACATAAACCTGAAAAGACCGTATAGACCAACTTTCCATTTAATGTATAAATACGCAAATCGACTTTTTCTACCCTTGTTGCAGTAAATTTTAGGACAAATGCTGCATTTGATGGATTCGGGAATGGGAGCATTAATTGAAAGCTTGATGGCAATGGCTTTGAAACTTCACCTATCGATACTGCAATCCCAGCAACTAATGTATCAGTAAAATCTGATATCCCATTAACTTTGTGATAAAATGCAGCAATATAATAATAGATCCATCCATCTTCCATAGATGGAGGATCAACCTCATTAAATTCAGTTGAAGTAGGATCAATTGTATCAACTAAGGTATAATTTCTATATAGCAAGTATCCTTGTAAACTACCTATGGCTGTAGAGGTGTCGGGAATATCCCAACTGAGATGATAATAATTGTGAGGAAAAACATAGTCATGATTTAATTGAAAATTCGTTGGTGGTGGAAAATTCTGGGAGAATAGTGAAAAACTGAAAGAAACCAGTATTAATATCTGTTTTCGCATAGTATTATTCTCCTAATTTTATAAATTGGGCTAACATTTAGAATTTTATCCGCCTGCCCCTGCCTGCCGGCGGGCACGGCGCCTTTGGTGTGGTAGTTGAACCATAAAAAGCCTTCGTGTGTTAAGAATATATCTGGTTCAATTACCACGCCAATGTTGGGCAGTCGGATAAAATTAAGTTGGGCGGCGCCGCGATTCACCCCGATAGGCCGGATTCTCTATTCTATGGGCATTCAATATGACCCTGTTGGTAATAAAAATCATTCTTGCAATGAACATTTTTTTGTTTCATTGCAAATTTCACATTTTTTTCACACTTTCGCAACTGTTATTAATCTTTTTGTCGACGTTTATCTACTAAATTTGTAATATCTCTTAAATTGGACATAGATTTCCAATGATCTTAAGTAAGAACATTTTTTTTGTCAGGCTTCCTTTATTAATTATGATTCCTAACTTAACCGGATTAATTGTTAACAAAGCAAAGTCTGATCGTATGGCTC
>DAOUWX010000272.1 GCA_030666935.1 Atribacterota bacterium
AAAAACAGGCAGATTTCTCTTATTCTTTTTCGGTACTCTGTTTTGCTAATCATATTCGCACAAGGCGCTGAACACAAACCAATCTGGTAATCTAAGCAAATTTTTGCCTTCTTTAAATCTTTTTTTCTACATCCCCTAATTTTAAAAACTTGCCTTAATAATTTTATTACAACCCGCGTAGCTTTTGTATCCACAAAAGGGCCAAAATATAAAGCTTTACTTTCTTTTATCTTTCTATTTATTTTCCTGTAAAACAATATTTGAGGAAAGTCTTTTTCTAAAGTAATTATAATATAGGGATAACTCTTATCATCTTTCGATTGAGTATTATAGTAAGGACTGTTGCTTTTAATCATTTTACTTTCTAAAATAAGTGCTTCTATTTCAGAAGAAGTGGGTATATATTCAACATTCTCGATCTCTTTAATCATTTTATTTATCTTCGGAGATTGTTGGGAAGAACTACTAAAATAAGAAGAAACTCTATCTTTTAAGGAATTAGCCTTCCCTACATATATTACTTTTCCTGTTTTATCTTTGAAAAAATAAACTCCGCTTGTTTCAGGTAATTTGCTTATTTTTAATTTGATGTCCATAGTTTTACCCTTGTTCAATTGATAAAATTACAATTTGTATCTCGTATCTCGTGAATCGTATCTCGCCAAGAATTAATTATCCGGTTAGCTGGTTACCTAGTTACCTGGTTATTTAGTTATTTAGTTAAGGAAATAAAATCAATTTAATTAACTAGTTAATTAAATTGATTGAGTAACTGAATATTTAAACAAACTTGCACCTTGCATCTTGCAACTATTAATTGACAAATGATTTTTCTTGTCTAAAAACTATAAACTTGTATTAATGCTAACGACTATTCACTATTCACTAACGACTAATTCAACACTTTTTTTAAATATTCTCCAGTAAATGAATTTCTATTATGGGTTATTTCTTCAGGGGTTCCTTTGGCCACAACTCTTCCTCCCTCTTCCCCACCTCCCGGACCAAGATCGATAATATGATCTGCTGATTTAATTACTTCTAAGTTGTGTTCAATTACCAAAACTGTATTCCCGGCTTCTACTAACCTATCTAAAACATTGAGTAATTTTTTTACATCAGCGAAATGCAAACCAGTGGTCGGCTCATCTAAAAGGTACACGGTTCTTCCTGTACTTTTAATACTTAATTCTTTGGCCAATTTCACTCTTTGTGCTTCACCACCGGATATAGTGGTGGCTGATTGTCCCAATTTTATATATCCCAATCCTACATCATATAAAGTTTGTAATTTTCTTTTTATCACAGGGATTGCCGTAAAAAATTCCAGGGCTTCTTCAACAGTCATATCTAACACCTGAGCTATATTTTTACTCTTGTATTTTATATCTAAAGTTTCACGATTGAACCTTTGGCCTTTACAAACTTCACAGGGTATATATACATCGGGTAAAAAATACATCTCAATCTTTACTATCCCTCCACCCTGACAGGCTTCACATCTTCCACCTTTTACATTGAAGCTAAATCTTCCCGCTCTATATCCTCTGATTTTAGCTTCCTTTTTTCTGGAAAATATTTCTCTGATCGGAGTAAAGGCTCCTGTGTAAGTAGCAGAATTAGAGCGAGAAGTTCTACCTATGGGTGATTGATCGATAATTATCACTTTATCGATATTTTCTATTCCTTCAATCTTATCATAAGCACCTGGGTGAACTCTGCTCTTGTAAATTTTTTTGATTAAAGCTTTATACAAGGTCTCCTCGACCAGAGTGCTTTTCCCGGAACCAGATACTCCGGTAATACAAGTAAGCGTACCTAAAGGAATAGATACATCAATATTTTTTAAATTAAACTGTCGAGCTCCGTAAATCTCTAAATATTTGCTATTACCCTTTCTTCTTTTGAAAGGGATATTAATTTTACTTAAGTGACTTAAATATTTCCCAGTAATAGACTTCTTATTGTTTATAATATCTTCAATGTTGCCCTTCGCTACTAAATATCCACCGTGTATTCCTGCTCCCGGTCCAAGATCCACAATGTAATCTGCAATTCTCATTGTAGCTTCATCATGTTCAATTATTATCACCGTATTCCCTAAATCTCTCAGCTTTATAAGAGTTTGCAAAAGTTTACAATTATCTTTTTGATGTAAGCCAATGCTCGGTTCATCTAAAATGTAAAGTACTCCGGTTAAGCTCGAGCCAATCTGGGTAGCTAAACGAATTCTCTGATTTTCCCCTCCAGCCAATGTAGAAGATGAACGCGATAGGGTTAGATAATCTAAGCCTACATTGGTTAAAAAACTTAATCTATTTTTTATCTCTTTTAAAATTTGGCCGGCAATAACCTTTCTTCTTTCATTCAATTTTAATTTGTCAAAAAAATTATAATTCCATTTGATGGATTTCTCAGCAATATCCGCTATAGAAAAACCTTCAATAGTAACATTTAAGCTTTCCGGACGAAGTCTTTTGCCCTCACAAGTGGGACAGGGTCCAATATTCATAAACTTTTGTATCTCTGTGCGGATATATTCTGATTTAGTTTCTCGATATCTTCTTTTTAAATTATTAATTACTCCCTCAAAAGAATTTTCGTGAGTCCAATAAGTAGATTGTTCATCGTTCTGATATTCAAAAGGTATCTTCGTTCCTCTCGATCCGTATAATATAATCTCCTGAAATTCAGGTTTTAATTTAACAAAAGGTGCATTAAGGCTGAAACCATAAAAATCGGCTAACCCCTTTAAAAGGTGATATAAATATTTTCCTTTAACCTCTCCCCAGGGAACTAAGGCACCCTGCATTATAGACTTGTTCTTGTCCGGCACAATTAATTCAGGATCAAATTCCATTTTAAAACCTAAACCACTACAAGCAGGACAGGCTCCATAGGGATTATTAAATGAAAAAATTCGGGGAGCAATTTCCGGCAAATTAATTCCACATTTAGGACAGGGAAAGTGCTCGCTAAACGTCTTTTCTTTACCACCTTCTATATCAATTACTACTATCCCTTCACTTAAACTTAAAG
>DAOUWX010000314.1 GCA_030666935.1 Atribacterota bacterium
AAATTTTGCAAAAATATTTGCATAACTGACAAGTCAGTTATGCTTAATTTTCCAATTTACCAATTTGCCTATTGACCAATTAATTTTAAGCCATTAATATTTAGTTAACAACTCAAAACTGTTCTTTTGTATTCATAATTTTATTTCATCGTTTATATTCCATCTTTATAAATTCATCGCTACCTATTAAAGTATCCTTTTGGTAAACATCGGTTATTTCAAAACCAGCTTTTTCATAACATTTAATTGCTCGTTTATTGAAAGAACGGATTTCTAAAGCAATTTTTTTACTGCCATACCTCTTTTTGCACTCACTTTTTAAAAGTTCCATAAGAATATTGCCTAAACCTTGCCCGCATGATGATGGCTTTAATCCTAATCCAACTAAAACAAAATCCTTATTCTCTATAAATCTAATATACCCACATAAATTATTATTCTTATCGATAACGGCAGTAAATTCATTTTTTCTTTTTTCCTCTATTGTTATTCCCCATCTTTGTTGGTTTAGAGTATTCCAATTCGGAAAATTATAAATAGAATAAACTCCTTCATACTCCCAACAACATATCTGTCTTGCATGATCTTCGCTTAGAATTTTTAATCTTAAATCCATCGCTTATCATTTATTTCCCTTGTATAATTGAAATTCTTTATGCAATACACCCCTACTTCTTCACTATCCGCTGTACGCTATACGCTAGTCTAAAACGGAATATCCTCTTCTGATATTGAAGTATCTTCGCTTATCGGTTCATCAGAAATATTCTTTTCTCCCTCTGCGGGACTTTCTTTTGCAGCACCTGTATCTTTCATTAAATCTAAAAATTGCACTGTTCTGGCGTTAATTTCAAAAGAAGTTCTCTTGTTTCCTTCTTTATCCTGCCAATTATTAGACCTTAATTCACCACTTATAGCCACTCTTCTGCCTTTTTTTAAAAATTGTGAAACATTTTCTGCTTGTTTCCCCCAGGTTGTTACATTTATAAAGAGAACTTCTTCTATATTATTTCCTTCCTGATTTCGATATGTTCTGTTTATTGCAATGCCAAACTTACATACCCCTGTTCCGCCGGGTGTATACCTTAGTTCCGGGTCTCTGGTTAATCTGCCAATACCGATAAAACTATTTAAGTCACCAAAAGTAGCCATAAAAAAATTTCCTCCTTCTTTAATTTAAAATAATATTTGTAAAATCTTTAAATCAGTCAATTTAGTCGTTAGTTTTAAATACAAGATGCAAGTTTCAGTTATTAGTTTATAGTTTTTAAATAAGATAAAGAGATAAAAAGAATCGGATTCTGTATTTTATTTTCTTTACGAGATACGAGTTACGGATATAGTTTTGCGCTTTTCATTTTTCGTTATATTACTAAATACTATTCACTAAATACTAACGACTAATTATCCTATACGCTAAATGCTATCCGCTGTTTGTTATTTTATCACAATATTTACCAGTTTCCCAGAAACAACAATAACCTTTATAATCTTTTTACTCTTAATTTTTTCTTGTATTTTCGGCAGAGAAAGTGCTTCCTCTTTTATTTTCTCATCATCGTAAGATGTAGGAACTGTCAATTTCCCCCTTAGTTTTCCATTTACTTGGACTATAATTAGTTTTTCCTCTTCTTCTAACATCTTTTCATTATATTTAGGCCAGGGAAGTGTATAAATAATTTCTTTGTTCCCCATCTCCTGCCATAGCTCTTCTGAAAAATGAGGAGCGATAGGACCTAAAAGCCTGACTATCATTTCTAAAGCCTCTTTTAAAACAAAAACATCTGCTTCTTTTCCCTGTTTTTCTTCTGCTTCTAATTGAAATTTATATACTTCATTGACTAACTCCATAATGGCACTAATAGCGGTATTAAAATGAAATCTTTCTTCGATATCTTCGGTAACTTTTTTAATGGTTTGGTGAGTCTTCTGTCTTATTTTTTTAGCCTCCATACTTATGTCTTCCGGGGAAACTTCTTCCTTATTTTTCGGCTTTTTAAAACAATTGACATTATTGTAAATTAACCGCCAAACTCGATTCAAAAATCGAGATGCTCCCTCCATTCCTTTATCCGTCCAT
Organism: Atribacterota bacterium; assembly: GCA_030666935.1. GTDB lineage: Bacteria > Atribacterota > Phoenicimicrobiia > Phoenicimicrobiales > Phoenicimicrobiaceae > Sediminicultor. Next base: position 2,081 of record DAOUWX010000314.1, read on the forward strand.
TCCATATCTACTTCCGGAGGACCAGCAAACAGCATCATTACTCTGGTAGCATCAATGCCAAATTTTGAAAATATTTTTCCCGGATTGACTATGTTGCCTTTCGATTTAGACATCGCTGCCCCATCTTTGCAGACCATCCCCTGGGTGAAAAGTCTTTTGAAGGGTTCTTTAAAACTAACAAAACCCATATCATAAAGAGCTTTTGTGAAAAAACGCGAATATAAAAGGTGTAATATAGCGTGCTCTACCCCTCCGATATACTGGTCTACCGACATCCAGTATTTTAATTCTTCAGTATCAAAGGGCGCCGTATCAGTTTTAGGAGAACAAAATCTAAGGTAGTACCAGGAAGAACAGACAAAAGTATCCATAGTGTCTGTTTCTCTTTTGGCTTTCTTGCCGCATTTGGGACAAATTGTATTAACAAATTCTTTACTGCTTGCCAGTGGTGACATACCTTTGGGCCTGAAATCTACATCTTCTGGCAGCAAGACCGGTAAATCACTTTCGGGTACTGGAACCATCCCGCAATCGGAACAGTAAGTCATAGGTATAGGTGCACCCCAATAACGCTGGCGAGAAATAAGCCAATCTCTTAATCTGTA
>DAOUWX010000224.1 GCA_030666935.1 Atribacterota bacterium
TAATCGGAGAATCGCTAAATTACTTAAGTGTATTTTACTTACACTTGTAGCCCGCAAACTATACGCTATACGCTAATATTAAATTATACAGGAGGAAAATATGAAGAATTTAAAATTGAAAGTAATTTTAGTTTTTAGTTTAGTGGCAATGTTTTTACTCGGGAGTATGATGGTGGCCAGTGCTCATTTCGGAATGGTGATCCCCTCTGATGATATGGTAACCCAGGATGACAATAAAAGTATTAGTTTAACAGTACAATTTATTCATCCTATGGAAGGGGATTATATGGATATCGTTAAACCTGCGCAATTTGGAGTCTTGGTTCAAGGCGAAAAAATTGACTTACTAAATACACTTCAAGAAAAAAAGATTAATGATTGTGCTACCTGGGAGACAAATTATCAGATAAAACGTCCGGGTGACTATATTTTTTATGTGGAACCTCAACCCTATTGGGAACCGGCAGAGGATTGTTTTATCATTCACTATACTAAAGTTATTGTAAATGCCCTTGGTATGGAAGTGGGTTGGGATGAAGAAGTAGGGCTAAAGACTGAGATTATTCCCTTGACTCGACCCTATGGTCTTTGGACAGGAAATGTTTTCCAGGGGATAGTGAAAGTTAAGGGGGAAGCGGTCCCTTATGCGGAAATAGAAGTAGAATATTACAACCAAGGTGGCCAGGTCAAATGGCCTGCCGATCCTATGATTACCCAGGTAATTAAAGCTGACCAGAATGGAGTATTTACTTATGCTATGCCCAAGGCAGGTTGGTGGGGGTTTGCAGCTCTTAATGAGGATGAAGAGAAAATAAAACATAATGGAGAAGAAAAGTCGATAGAAATAGGGGCAGTGCTCTGGGTCAAAACTCATGATATGGAATAAATAAGTAAAAGGGAAATATTTTATGCATATTTCAGAAGGAATTTTATCTGCACCCGTATTAGTTACGGGTGCAGGTTTGACTGCTGCGGCAGTGGGATATAGCTTAAAAAAGATGGAACACAAGGAAGTGCCTAAGGTAGCAATCCTATCTTCTGTTTTTTTTGTGGCTTCTTTAATTCACGTTCCTGTCGGTCCTTCTAGTGTGCATCTGATTTTAAATGGGATCATAGGGGTATTATTAGGTTGGGCCGCTTTTCCGGCGATATTGGTTGCCCTTGCCTTACAAGGTGTGTTATTCCAGTTTGGTGGAATTACCACTTTAGGAGTAAATACTTTTAATATGGCTTTGCCGGCAATTATCTGTTTCTATCTATTTAATCGAGGGATTAAAGGGGAGAATAATTTTATTGCCCTGATGCTGGCCTTTGTTTGTGGATTTCTGGCGGTATTATTAAGTGGTACAATGGTGGCAGCTGCTCTGGTCTTTACCGGAGAACCTTTCATGCAGGTAGCTAAATTGGTGCTAATCACTCACCTACCGGTGATGATTTTAGAAGGAGCATTAACTGTGTTTTGTATTGGATTTTTGAGGAAAGTTAGGCCGGAAATATTAGATATATAATTACAAGACTAAGTTTGATTACACAGATTTAATACAGATTACACCGATTATGTCTAAATTACACGGATTGATCAAATAATATAGTAAAAATCATGTTGGAGAGATAAGATGAAAAATAAGCTGTATTTAATTTTGATATTTGTTTTTTTAATCATTATAATGATGGATATCTCGGTCTTTGCTCACAAAGTAAATGTCTTTGCTTACGCAGAAGGAGATAAAGTTTACACTGAAAGTTATTTTAACGATGGTAAAATGTGTGTGGATTCAAAGATTGAAGTATTTGATAATCAGGGAAATAAATTATTAGAAGGTCTAACTGATGAAGAAGGAATGTTTTCTTTTAAGATTCCCTCAGAAGATGTAATAGATGGAGGTTTGAAGATAGTTCTTAGCGCCAGCTTGGGACATCGGGCAGAATATATTATTTCAGCAGATGAAATAAGAGGTTCTGCCGGGTTGATTAAAGAAGAACCTGAAGAACCTGTATCTCTTATTTCTCCCGAAACTTCTTCGGTTGACTTGAAAGAAATTCAATCAATAATTGAAGATACTCTGGATGAAAAGTTAAAGCCGATTATGAGAGAGATTAAGAAATCTCAGGAGGATAAGATTTCTCCCACCGAGATAATCGGGGGCATAGGTTATATAATTGGTATTTTTGGAATTATTGCTTATTTTTTAAGCCGTAAAAGGTAATTTAAAAATTTTATTTTCAGGTGATTAATTTGATTAAAGAAAAATTTTCGGAAGGAGATTCTTTTTTTCATAAGCTCGATCCACGGGTAAAGATTGTTGTGGCTTTATTATTTTCAGTAATTGTTGCGGTCAGCGATAAATATACTTTATTGTGGGGTGCTTTATTCCTTGCTGCAGCAGCAGTGATTGTTGCCCGTTTAAGGACTAAAGAAGTGCTCTCCCGTCTTTTAGTGGTGAATAGTTTTATCTTTTTATTATGGTTGATGCTCCCCCTTACCTTTCCGGGTGAAAAAGTTTATACTTTAGGATCGTTAGGTATTTCTCAAGAAGGAATCAAATATGCCCTTTTAATTACTATAAAATCTAACTCTATTATTTTAGTTGGGATTGCCCTCCTTTCTACTTCTTCAATATTTAATCTGGTTCATGCCTTGCGACATTTGCATCTTCCTGATAAATTGGTCCAGTTATTTTTCTTTACTTATCGTTATATCCATACCATTCATTCTGAATATATCAGATTAAATAATGCTTTGAAAATAAGGGGATTTAACCCGCAGACCAATCTCCACACTTACAAGACTTATGCCTATTTAGTGGGGATGATGTTAGTTAGAAGTTATGACCGCTCAAAGAGAGTATATAATGCTATGTTGTGCCGGGGGTTCAAGGGCAAATTTTGGACTTTAAATCATTTTGTTTCCAAAAAAGCTGATTTTGCAGCGGGGATTGTGATGATAAGTTGTATTATGGGATTGGTATTATTGCCATGAAAGAAAGAGAGAATAAAGCTATAATCAAAATTGCTGACCTTTCCTTTGCCTATCCCTCCCGGGATTATGTATTTGAAAAGTTCAATTTTAATTTTTTTAAAGGAGAGAGGATTGGCCTGGTTGGGCTCAATGGAAGTGGAAAGACTACTTTATTTCATCTTATTATGGGACTTTTACATCCAACAGAAGGGGAGATTGAAATTTTTGGAAAAGAACGAAAAGTAGAAAACGATTTTGCAGAAGTTAGAGAAAGAATCGGCCTTGTGTTTCAGGATCCCGATGATCAATTGTTCAGTCCTACTGTTGCCGAAGATATTGCCTTTGGCCCTCTAAACTTGAGAAAAAATCATCAGGAAACTAAAAAAATCTTGAAAGAAACTTTAGAGATTCTCGGGTTAGCTGGCTTTGAAGATAGAATTACTTACAATCTTTCCTATGGAGAAAAAAGATTAGTTTCTCTGGCTACGGTATGGGCGATGCAGCCGGAGATTTTATTACTTGATGAACCTACAATCTGGCTTGATGAGGGGACTATTGAAAAGATAGTTCAAATATTGAATAGTCATCCCCATTTGTCTTACATAATTATTTCTCATGATAAAAAGCTTTTAAAAGAGACTACTAATTGTATTTACCTGATGGATAACGGAAAGATAAGGAAAATATAGGTATACAGATTATTTACTTCAATATTTTGCTTCTTTTTAAATTTCTTTTTCTCTAGTTTTTCTTCACGCGATACGAAAAAGGAATTCTTATTTTTATTTTCAAAGTGTCTTTGTTATAATAAAATTAATTCTATTTCTTTGCGAGATACGATTCACGAGATACGAGATACA
>DAOUWX010000425.1 GCA_030666935.1 Atribacterota bacterium
GTCCATTCTTTGGGAGCAGGCACTATCTCTATTTTTTCCACCCATTTAATCCACCAATGACCATCGGTTACTTGGTCTTTCGCACTAAATATTACTATTCGAAAAGGTCCTCCCTCTTTAAAGGTAAATGTTTTCCCCTCTTCTTCGTAAGCTAATATCATTTGCAATTTATTATGTGGTACTTCTTTTTTGGAAACAGGATCATAGGTTACAAAATCACTTTCATTTACCTGCCTGTAACTGTAAGTCATGGAATAACCATCCCGGGCAGTTACTCTGATTGCAGTATCAGGATTAATTCCCCCTACCAAATTACATAATTCCAGGAAAGAAACACCTTTATATTTAAAGGGACCCTGTATGGCTCCCGTACTTCTCATTCTCCCTCCCCAATCTTCCAGGAAAGGCATCTTTAAAATTTGCTCTAAACTAATTTTTTCAATACGATCTCCACTTACTATGGTTAACGAGGTATCTTCTTCCAGGGCATAAGCAATGCTTCCTAATAAAAATAAACTTACTACCAAAAAAAGAATTCCTATTTTCATTCTGTTAATCTTCATTGTTTTATCCTCCTTTTTTTATTTTTTTAAAAGACATGAAGAGCAGAATCTTTAAAGTTGATCCATACTTTCACCCCCTTTTTTAAACCCATTTCTTCAAATGCCCATTTAGTAATCAAACAAATAAAATCAAGCGGTAAAGAAACAGTAATATACAAAATAGGCCCTTGATTGGTGATATTTGTAATCATTCCCTGAAAACAATTACAGCCAGCGGAAACAATTTTATCTTTAGAAATAAAAATATCTTCCGGCCGTAAGGAAAAATTTATTTTTCCTCTTTTCTTACATAGGGCTTTCAGTTTCAAATTTCCCAATTTAATAACCGAATGACTATCTTTTTCTTTTTCTTCTTCTGCCTGACCGGCAAATATATTTCTTGCCAGTCCAAAGCGAGCTACAAATTCACAACAGGGATGCCGGAGAAATTCTTCTGATGGTCCTACTTGCATAATACAACCCTTATTTAAAACTGCCACCCGATGGCCTAAGGTCAGCGCTTCTGCAAAATCATGAGTCACGTGAATAATCGTTACTTTCAAACGCTGATGAACTTCTCTCAATTTTCTCTGCATTCTCTCTTTCACTTCAGGGTCCAATGAACTTAAAGGTTCATCCAATAAAAGTAATTTTGGCTCAATAACCAGGGCCCTGGCCAAAGCCACTCTTTGTTTTTCTCCTCCGCTTAAGGAATATGGTTTTCTATTTAAAAGAGGTGTAATTTCGAATAATTCTGCTATATTCTCTACTTTTTCTTTTATTTTTATTAATGAATACTTTTTTAATTTTAGTCCAAAAGCAATATTTTCTTTAACCGAAAAATGAGGGAATAAAACCTGATCCTGATAAACCATACCTATTTGTCTGTTTTCCGGTTTAGATGAACTAATTTTTTGTTGATTAAACCATATCTCTCCAAAGGATAAAGGGTAAAGCCCGGCGATAGATTCCAATAAAATCGTCTTTCCTGCTCCGGTAGGACCTAAAATAACAAAATATTCATGTGGTTTAATATCTAAGCTAATGCCCTTTAGTGAAAAATTTCCTAATTTTACTGTTAAGTTTTTTATCTTTATCA